>CADBUT010000207.1 GCA_902797925.1 uncultured Spirochaetaceae bacterium | reverse complement strand
TTTTCAAGACACGGTTTTCAACAATATTGCAATGGGAAAAACTGACGCTACGCGCGAAGAAGTTATTGAAGTTGCCAAAAAGGCGCGTTGCTACGATTTTATCATGCAGCTGTCGAACGGCTTTGACACGGTGATAGGCGAGGGCGGCGCAGACCTTAGCGGCGGTGAGCAGCAGCGCATTTCGATTGCACGGTGTATGCTCAAAGACGCGCCGATTGTAATTCTTGATGAAGCCACAGCTAGCGTAGATGCCGACAACGAGCATTTCATTCAAGAAGCAATTTCTGAACTGTGCCGCGGCAAGACTTTGATTGTCATCGCTCACCGCCTGAACACAATCCGCAATGCAGACAAGATTCTGGTAATCAAGAACGGCCAGATTGTAGAAGGCGGCTCGCATGAAGAGCTGCTGGGCTTGAATAGCGAATATGCAAATATGGTAAGCAGGCAGGCCTCTTGAATGGTGCGATAAAGCCCGTGTAAGTTCCGGAAATTTTACGAATTACCTGAAAACAAAAGCCGGAACTTGTGCCGCTTGTGTGTTCATCGGCGGGAACTATAGCCTGAAATAGATTTCCGCCGTGAACATTGAAACAGCGATTGCCGTTCATTTGCCTAATTTCGCCAGTCTTTGGGCAAAACCCCTTCATTTTTCTTGAAAACTTCAGAAAATTTGCTGGCGTTTGCATAACCGCAGCGGCCGGCAATTTCTGTTATCGAAAACTCTGTAGAAGCCAGCAGATTTTTTGCCAGCTGTATGCGTGCTTTTGTACGGTATTCGTTTATTGTAAGGCCGTACATTTCTTTGAAGACTTTTTGTAAGGTTGTCCGGTTCAGGTTCACCTGCTGCGCAAGGTCTTCAATTGAGATTTCCTTTTCAAGATTTGAATTTATAATGCGCCTTACATTTTGAACTTTCCGGCCGGTTGTTCCGCTGAAATATAAATCTGTTGTGTCGCGTTTTTCGGTTTTGCTGCATTTTTGCATTAAAAGAAGAATTGCATGAACCACCGCAAGTTTCACCTCGAATTTAGAAAATCTGTCCGGCAGCTGAATCATTTTAAGAAAAAGATTCTCAAGAAGCTCCGTACATGGAAAGGTCACGCAGTTTTCGCTTTTTCTTATTTCGCTGAAAAAATCTGAACTGCTGAAATCTGTTGTGCTGAAAAAGCTGTTCAAAAACTCAACTGTGTCATCGGCAAAAAGGATAAGGCTCAGGCAGTTCATTCCGCTTTTTCCAAGCACAGCTTTTTTCACGGCTGTCTTGCTGTTGAAAATCATTACGTCGCCTTTTTCGCCGCTTGCACATTTTCTGTTCATTAAGTCAAATTCTGCGTGACCGTCGACAATGTACATAATCTCAAGTCCGTCAACTTCCTTCTTTTCAGCATGAAAGCACGGGTTGTAAGATTCAAGCTCTGAATAGACGAGTTCAATCCCTTTGGCAATGTGAGTATGTTTCATGATGCCTTCGCCGACAGGCTCAATCATTCGGAAAACTTCTTCGCCCTCGCATTTGCTGATAAGGTTCATGTAAGTTAAAAAAAGTTTATCCGCCGGCATTGTCGAAATTTTAGATTGAACTTCGTCTTTCATTTTGTCTCCTATGCTTTTTTGAAGTTTTTGAATGCGTTTGCCATCAGAATAATAGCAATTATAAGCACAACTAAGTCAGTTACAAGCTGTGCATAGAAAACGCCCTGAACTCCAAGACCTGCAACATGCGGCAAAATCACTACGAGCGGCAGAAAGAGAACAAGCTGTCTTGCAAGTGCCAGAACCGAAGCTCCGCCTGCTTTGCCGATTGCCTGGAAGAATGTAATCGAAAGAATGAGAACACCATAGCAGATATAGGCTCCAAAGAGAACGCGGAGCATTGGTGCACCTTCCGCAACTATTGCAGAATCTGTGATGAACATTGAAAGCATTTTTACAGGGAAGCACATAATCGGAACGTAGAACAAAAGTGCAACGGCCGTTGCAGAAATCATAAATGTTCTGGTGAACGCGCCAACGCGGTCAAAAAGCTTTGCACCGTAGTTCGTTCCGATTGCCGGCTGAAAGCCCTGGCTTATTCCCCAAAGCGGAATAAACGCAAATGCCTGCAAGCTCAAGCCCGCACCAAGAATTGTCTGCCAATCGCTTCCGCCCCATTTGGCTGCTGTGCTGTAAAGAATTGTCTGCTGCACCATAGACATAACCTGCATGAGCATTGCAGAAACGCCGACGCTCAGAACCGGCTTTACAAGTTTGCCTTCAAAACGGATTTTATGAATGCGGACATTGTCGCTTTTCTTGATGAAATAGAAGAAAGACATAACCATCAAGACAAACTGTGAAATGATTGTTGCAAAGGTTGCGCCAAGCACACCGTTTTCAGCACCAAGAACCATAATAAGAATCGGGTCAAGAATTATGTTGAGAATTGCGCTTGTTGCCATGATAATCATTGCTTTTTTGAGCTTGCCTTCACCGCGCATAATCATGTTTGTTGACTGACCGAGGTTTACGAAAAGCGAACCGCAGAAAACAACACGAAGATAGCGGACAGCCTGTTCAAGAACTTCACCTTCTGCTCCGGCAAGAGTAAGAAGCTGGCGTGTAAAAATCAAACCGACTACAATCACAATTGTAGAAAGAAGCGTTACAAAAGAAATCAGGTTTCCCATAATTCGGTCTACTGTATCTTGGTCGCGGTTTCCAATTGCCCGCGAAAGAACAGAAGCTGAGCCTTGACCAATCAAAGTTGCGATCCCGCTGTTTATAAGAGTAAAAGGATATGAAACTTTTACTGCCGTCATCGCAATTGGGCCAACCATTTGCCCGACAAATACGGCATCCATAAAATTATAGAGCCCGATTACAACCATACCGAGCACAGCCGGCACACTCAGAGTGAGCATAGTATTGAACACATTTCCGCTGACAAGCATTTCGCGGGTGTCTTGCTTACCACTCATATAAACCTCCAAAACGTTTTTAGTGTTAGCTTAGGCTAACTCGAGTATAATATAAACCGCATAAGTTAATCACTACTCCAAATGACAAAATTTACTCCAATCTGCAATTTAAGTTTCTTGAATCGATATGGTTAGACTTGACCAATAAAAACCGAATTTTTATTATTGTTTTACGTTAGAACGAACTAACAATAGGAGTTATTATGTCAGCTAATGATAATAAACGCCCTGCAAAAAAAAGCCTTATCGGCTGGATTTTTTATTTTGCAGGAAGTAAAAAGGGGCAGTACATTGTCAGTGTGTTTTTTGCCCTGCTGAGTGTGGCCTGCTGTATTGCACCATACTTTATTATTGCACGAATCGTACAGCAGCTTATGGCT
>CADBUT010000206.1 GCA_902797925.1 uncultured Spirochaetaceae bacterium | reverse complement strand
CGTAAGGCACAGCCGCCGAAACTTCTGCTTATTGGTGACGGTGCGCGGCAGAATAAGCAAGGCGAGCTTGAAAAAGTGCTGAAAACACGCGAAATTGCGCAAAAAGTAGACTGGGACTGTGAAGTGCTGACCAACTTTTCAGACGAAAATCTCGGCTGTAAGAAGCGCATTTCAAGCGGCTTAGACTGGGCTTTCAGCATTGTTGACCGCGCAATAATTCTTGAAGATGACTGTAAGCCGGCCGAAACATTTTTCAGATTCTGCGATGAAATGCTTGAACGCTACAAAGATGATGAGCGCATAATGATGGTTTCCGGCGACGAACAATCAGGTTCAAAAGAGCAAATCGCCGAAAGCTATTACTTTACGAAGCATGTGTATATCTGGGGCTGGGCAACTTGGGCTCGTGCATGGCAGAAAAACGATACCGCGATGAAAGACTGGCCCGAAATTAACCGAAAGAAATCGCTTGCTCATCTTTTTAAGCATCACCGCTATAATTTTTACTGGTGCCATTATTTCGGCGTCTTATACGAAAACCGCGTTAATTCATGGGCCGGACCGTGGGTTTATTCAGTATGGAAAGAATCTGGCTTGAGCATTGCGCCTAAAACGAATCTGATTACGAACATCGGTTTCGGCAAAGACGCAACTCATACAAGCGGCAAAAGCATTTATGCTGAAATGCAGACACAGGAACTTGAATTCCCGCTTGTTCATCCGAAATATGTGCTCACAGATGCCCGCCGCGACGAGCTTGAAATGAAGCACCGCTGCAAAGATGACGGCAGACTGCCCTATCCATTTGACGTATTGGCATCTTTGCTGAAATGGTTCATAATAAGGCGTATTCTGAAAAGGTAAACGCACTGGCGTTGCGCGTTAAAGGTTTATAGATGATTCACAAATTATCTGATGTTCAGAGCAAAAATATCGGAAAAGACACAAATATATGGCAATTCTGCGTAGTGTTGCCAGACGCTAAAATCGGCGAAAACTGCAATATATGCGCCAACGTGTTTATCGAAAATGATGTGGTTATCGGAAACAATGTGACAATCAAATGCGGCGTTCAGCTTTGGAATGGCGTGACTGTCGAAGATAATGTGTTTATCGGACCGAACGTCACATTCACAAATGATTTGTACCCGCGCTCAAAGCAGTATCCTGAAAAGTTTGCAAAAACCATAATTAAGCAAGGCGCAAGCATCGGTGCTAATGCAACAATTCTTGGCGGCATAACAATAGGCGAAAACGCCATGATTGGCGCAGGCAGCGTAGTCACAAAAGATGTACCTGCTGATGAAGTGTGGTTCGGGAACCCGGCGCGGTTTGTCCGCAAAATTAGCAAGAATTGCTAAAATTATCAGATTAACTTATTAACTTAAAAACTTATGGCTAAACTTCAGTATTACAAACTATACGGCGGAATCGGAAACCAGCTTTTTCAATATGCACACGGGCTTTCAGAAATCTCTAAGGGTGAAAAAATCCGCTTTATTTTGAACCGCGAATTCAGTTCAAGCTTTTTTTATGATTTGCCGGAACTTTTCAGCGTTGACCCAAAATTGATATACACACCAACAAACCAGTATGGACTTCTGGCGGCAAAAGTATACGCTAAATATATTTGCAGAAGCTGGCACACAGGCTTTTTTCAAGACTATAAATTCGCACAATGCTTAAAAGATGCCGGCATAAGCTTTTCAAAAAAAGCAGAATATCAAGCCACAGAAGCTGCATCAGTAATTTCAGGCAAAAACGCCGTCAGCATTCACATCCGCGGCGGAGACTATAACAGAGCCGACGTTTTCAGCGATTACGGAAACATCTGCACCGAAGAATATTACGACAAGGCTGCGGCGGAAATCTGTACTAAAATCGAAAAGCCTTTTTTTGTGATTTTCACGAATGATGCAGAATATGCCACTTCAATGCTGAAAAAAACCGCCATAAAAGATTATGCTTTTGCAGACACGCTGATTCAGGCAGAAAAAACTGAACTGAAGAACGACCCTGCTTTTTCAATGTATCTACAGACTTTATGCAAAGCAAACATAATAGCGAATTCAACTTTCAGCTGGTGGGGTGCATTTTTGAATGAA
The DNA here is from genome assembly GCA_902797925.1 of uncultured Spirochaetaceae bacterium. Classification (GTDB taxonomy): domain Bacteria; phylum Spirochaetota; class Spirochaetia; order Treponematales; family Treponemataceae; genus UBA1240. Next base: position 1,145 of record CADBUT010000206.1, on the reverse strand, counting down.
ACGCCGGGCAAGCTTGTTATTTCGCCTTCAAAATGGCACAATAAGCGCCCAGAAGCAATTGAAAAACTTGTACCGGAAATTTCAGGGTGGAGAAAAATCTAATGTCTTATCAATATCAGTCTACAGATGAAATACGGCTGCTCGCAATCGGCATTACGAGAAACGGCGGCTTTATGCTTAAAAAGAACATCAAAAGCCTGCTGAAACTGCGCAAAAAATTTAAGCAGCTCGATTTCTACATTTATGAGAATGATTCGACAGACGGGACAACTGAATTTCTAAAAAGCATGGCGGAAAAGCATGAAGGTTTTTCGTTTTTTTCTGAGAACATCGACGAAGAAAAGCGTTCAAAAATCTTTACGGCACAAGATGAATACGGCAAGCCCTGCCGGATTGAGCTTATAACCTATGCGCGCAACAAGCTTCTCGAATTGGTCAAGCCGATTGCCGCTAATTACGATTACATTCTAAACATAGATTTGGACATTCTTATTCAGAATACAAATCAGATTGCAAGCACTTTTATGCGCTTCAAAGACAAGCCTTTTGATTGCGTTTCGGGCTGCGGAATGACAAAATGGCTAAGATACAGAGATGCTTATGCTTTCAGAGCACCTGATTTTCCGTATGGACCTGAATTCTTGAGCAATTACTGGTGGCAGACAACAATGCACCAGATTCAGAAAAGGTATAGACGCGGGCTTATTATTCCGGTTTGGTCTGCTTTTGGCGGCGCTGCAATCTATAAAGCAGAAGCCTATGTTTCAAACGAATATAACTGCCACTGCAATGAAGAATTCTTGCGGCTGCATGAGCAGCTTGATAAGTCTAAAGCCGGTCAAGACCAGAACGAGCATTGCTCTAAAGTGCCTGTGCCGAACACTGGCTACACAAAGCCGATAATCTGCGAGCACGTACCGTTTCATTATAAGATGCGAGCCAACGGCTTCGGTAAATTCTACATAGACACAAGCTGGCGCTTCATCTTTAAAGACTAATTCTTTTCGCAACAGTTATATCAAAGGTTAAAGATTATTTGGCGAAACGCTTTTCGCGTTAGTATTATTTACATCTAAAGTTTTTTTTACGAAAAGTGACGATTTTTGCTGCGCAAAAATCTGAAGAATTTGTACAAGGGCTGCCCT
>CADBUT010000205.1 GCA_902797925.1 uncultured Spirochaetaceae bacterium | reverse complement strand
TCACCATTTGCATTCACAGGAAACAAATTTGAATTCCGTTCTCTTGGTTCAAGTGATTCAATTGCATGTGCAAACATCATGCTCAACACTGTTGTAGCAGCAGTTTTGGATGAGTTTGCTGACAAACTTGAAAAGAGCAGCGATTTCCAGAAGGATTTGCATGAGCTTATCTTAAAGACAATCCGCGAACACAAACGGATTATCTTTAACGGAAACGGTTATGATGAATCTTGGGTAAAAGAAGCTGAAAAGCGCGGACTTTTGAACCTTAAGACTACACCGGAAGCACTTAAATACTTCCCGTCAGATGAAAACCGTGCAATGTTCAAAAAACTTGGAGTATTCAGCGACACTGAAATTTCAAGCCGCTTTGAGATTCAGAACGAAAACTACTCAAAGATTATTGGAATTGAAGCACTTACAATGATCGACATGACACGCAAGCTTTATCTGCCGGCTGCAAGCTCTTATTCAAAAGAACTTGCCGATACAATTGCTTCTAAAAAAGCATGTGGAATCAGCGAAGAAGGCTTTGAAGGTGCTCAGCTTAAGAAAGTCAGCGCACTTACAAGTGATATTTACAAAAAACTCTGCGACCTTGAAAAGCAGAATGATGCTGTAAAATCAATTGAAGGTGCATCAGAAGTTGCAATGTTCTTCAAAGACAATGTAATTCCTGCAATGAACGCACTCCGTGAAAAAGTTGACGAAATGGAATTGCTCGTTCCAAAAGCAGAATGGCCTGTTCCATGCTACGGCGATCTGCTGTTCAGTGTTCGCTAAAACTGACAGACAAATACGGGCTCCAGTGATGGAGCTCAAACTAGTTAATAAGCTGGCTGTAAAATAGCATAAAAAAAGCGGTGCGCCTTAGTTGGTGCACCGCCGGCAAGCGCTATTTTTCAGTCAGCTTTTTTCTTGGTTCGCCCCATTTGCCGAAATATCTTCCGTCAATTGATTCATAAGTTGTTTCGCCGCAGGTAATAACAGGCGAGGCTTTTTTGAGCCGGTCTATGAAAGGCACAGACTTATCGAGAAGCGTTTCTTCAACAGAAACGTTGCAAATCTCGCAGATAAAAAGATCGCTGCCTTCTGCAAGATGAATCTCTTTCCGAACCTTAAGCTCATACGTTACCGGGCTTTCGGCGATTGTAGGCACGTCAAGCACCTTGCCCTGTTCCACTGTCGGCATGAACTTCATCTTGTCTTTTGTGTTGCGGCCGGAAGTAGTGCCGTAATAATCAGCAAGCGGCAGCAGTTTTTCTGTAACAAGATTTGCCGAAAATACGCCGTTCTTTCTGACGAGGTCTTTTGTCAGCTTGTCTTCGCCGATGCAGGCCATAACGCCAAGATGCGCGCCGCCTTCGGCTTCAGTATGAATGTAGCTGAACCAGCAGAAAAGCCCGAAATCGGGCGTTCCGTCTTCTTTTTTTGTGCCGTACAGAAACAATGTCTGCGGACAAAAATCGTTGCTAAAGTTATGATTTACCTTTGCCATTAGTTACTCCTGTATCTGTTTTGGTGAATTACTGCAAGTTTCCACGGGTGTGTTATAGATTGTGCTTAAAAGCAGCAGAGCTGTTTTCTATTTCGTAATATTCTTTTAGCTGAGGATAACATGCCTTGAATACGTTCAGCAGCCCCGGATCAAAATGTGTGCCCATTGATTCATTGATTATGGCAGCAGCTTCTTCAGGCGTCTGCGGCTTTTTGTAAGGGCGCTCGCTGCACAAGGCGTCAAAAACATCTGCAATAGCCATAACCCGCGCCTCAACCGGAATTTCGTTTCCCTTGAGATGAGACGGATAGCCTGAACCGTCAAAACGCTCGTGGTGATGTTTTGCGATGTTCTTTGCAATTGTCAGGAATTCATCGTTTTCAATGTCTTTTAAAACCTGGTCGATGATGTCACAGCTTTTTTGTGCGTGCGTCTTGATTATCTCAAATTCTTCCGGCGTAAGTTTTGCAGGCTTGCGCAAAATTCCGTCTGGAATTGCAATTTTTCCCAGATCATGCATAGGCGCGGCCTTTATTACATGAGTCCAGAAAGTGGAAGAATGTTTCCTGTCGGTTTTCATTATTTCCAGAACAAGAATTCTTACGATTTCGCTTGTTCTTTTTACGTGGCTGCCAGTGCTTAAGTCTCTGTTTTCTATAATGTTCGCAACTGAAAATAAAATGTTGTCCTTGATGTTTTTAAGATCTGTTACACGTGCCTCTAAACTCTCATTCCGGCTTTTGTTTACTGTAAGCACAATAATGCTGAAACCTGCCATAGTCAAAAAGTGCGGCAGACCGTAAAAAAACGTGAATCCGAGCAAAGGCGAAAGCGGCAGTGTCTGAATGTATTCGTCAACAATCTTTGAGCCTGAAATATATTCAGGATTCAGCATCTTAAAAAGATAGACCAAAAAAGTTGAGTCAAATGTGTGGAGCCTAATCGAAATCAAGGGCGCAACAACTGCAATGATGCAGCCGCCAATGGCTGAAATGCGGAGAACTGCCTTTGAGTGGTAGTGTGTGGCGGTCAGCAGCGGAAAAATCAAAAACAGTGTTACGTGCACGTTCATAAGACTTACAGCAAAAAGCGTAAGAAACAGAATATGAAACGAAATAAAATACTTTAATTTGTCAGGCTTTACAAGTCCGGGACAGGCGTAGTAAATCCATGGAAGTAGTGTAAAGATAAAAGAAATAATTACACAGATTCTGCAAAGGTTTTTCTCAATGTGAAAAAGATTAAACTCATTAATAATCCACGCTATTACCAGAGTAAGAAAATTTGCTGTCAAAGCAATGAGAACATATCTGTTTGAGATTTTTTCATCAGCCTGTCTTAATTTCTGTAATTCTTTTTCTATTTCCATAAGGAGTAATTATACAACACAATCTGTCAGTTGACACTAAAAAAATGAATTAATACTCTGCCATTGCGGTATAACGAATCAACAGACCGTTGTATTCTTTTTACAGGCAATATAGAATAGGGGAAAATGAACTACAACAGCAAAGACTACAACAAAAACGCAGTTGCGCCAGAACCGCCGATGGGCTGGAACAGCTACGACTATTACAATACGATGGTGAACGAGGCGCAGGCTCGCGCAAACGCCGAATATATGGCGGCAAATCTGAAAAAGTACGGCTGGGAATATGTGGTAATCGACATTCAGTGGTCAGATCCGGATGCGGGCAAACGCAACAAAGAAGGAATTCAGTACATTCCGTTCAGCCGCTTCTGCACCGATGAATATTCGCGCCAGATTCCGGCACCGAACCGTTTTCCGAGCAGCGCCGGCGGCAAAGGGTTCAAGCCGCTTGCAGACTACATTCATTCGCTTGGGCTTAAATTCGGCATTCACATAATGCGCGGCATTCCGCGTTTTGCCGCCCATGAGCATCTGCCCATAAAGACGCACGACGGCACAGCTGTAACTGCCGACATGGTTGCAAACCCATATTCAATCAGCCGCTGGAACCCGGACATGTATGGCGTTGATGCGGCGCGACCATATGCGCAAGATTATTACGATTCGATTTTCGAGCTTTATGCAGAATGGGGCGTTGATTTTGTAAAGGTTGACGACATCTGCAATACGAACATGTATCCGCAGAACCCTTATTCAGCTGAAAAAGAAATCGAAATCATTGCCAGAGCAATCGAAAATTCCGGCCGCGCAATGGTGCTTTCGCTTAGTCCGGGGCCTGCGTTAATTGAAAAAGCCCATCATTACGAAAGTTATGCAAACATGTGGCGCATAACCGACGACTTCTGGGACGACTGGAAACTTCTTAAAGCAATGTTTGAACGCTGCGAAGTTTGGCAGAAGCACACAGGCGGCGGCAACTGGCCTGACTGCGACATGCTTCCGTTGAATGTGCTTGGCTACGGCTGGGCAGACCCTGATGCGCCGGAAAAATCAAAAGCAAGAAAGAGCAACTTTACGCCGGAAGAAACGCGCACGATGATTACGCTGTGGAGCATTTTCCGTGCGCCGCTGATGATTGGCACAGACTTGCCGCAGCTCGATTCTTTCAGTTTAAGCCTGCTGACAAACGAAGAAATAATTGCAATGAACAAGTGCCCGAACCAGGCAAGGCAGCTTTCGCCGTCTTTGAGCGGCAGCAACATTGTATGCTGGTACAACTTTATCGGGTTTGACGAAGCTGTCTGTGCACACG
>CADBUT010000204.1 GCA_902797925.1 uncultured Spirochaetaceae bacterium | reverse complement strand
CGTGCGCGATATGCTCGTCGACAACTTCAGACGGCAGCTTGCGTATCAGATAATCGATGTCGCCGTTTGCAAGAATATTCGCAAGCCCGCAGTTGAAGCACATCATATAAGCCTGAAAAATCAGCTCGGTCAGGCTGCTTTCCGTAATTTCTTTGACGCTCTGTATGGCGTTTAGCATGCTGTTTTCAAGCTCTTCATGCCAGCGCAGAATCACATCCCAGAAAAGCAGCTCTTTTGTCTTATAAAACGAATAGAATGAACCTTTGGCGATGCAGCAAGCTTCTACAATCTCGTCAACGGTGGTTTTCTGCACACCTTGCCTGGTTATAAGCTCTTCTGCGCAATCAATGAGATTTTGCCTTATTTTTTGTTTTTCTTCTTCTGAAAAAGCCTTTGACATAAGCTCCCCTTATTTCAGTCTTAATCGCTATGACTATATTAGATTTTATAGTCATAGCTTTAAAATGTCAAGTTTTCCACTTCTGAAATTAAAACATTACATCAGACCACAGCTTTTACAAGCAGAAAGTCCGGTTTGTGCCTAAGATCAAGATGACTGTCGTATTTTCCGGGATTTGCCTTTACCATTTCGTCTGTCGGGTAAGGCTCAACCAGTTTCACAAGCTTAAAGTTATTGTCTATAAGAGTATTGATGACTGTAGAAAAAGTGCGGTGATACTTTTGAATGCCTTCTACAAACCATTTTGATTCGCGTTTTCCGTCTACGCTGTAATTTGACAAGTTTGCATAAAGCTTGTTGCCGTTCTCGTCCATAGTCCAGCGGCTGCCGGTAGTAAAACAAGTATTAATCGGGTTTTCCTGTGAAAAAATGAAATATCCGCCGTCTTTCAAAAGCCCGTAAATCTTTTTTACGAGACCGGCATAATCTTCTACATAATGAAGGGCAAGCGAGCTGACAACAAGGTCAAACTTCTCGCCAGCCGGCAAAAGCTTTTCAAGCGAAATATCTTCCATCGGCATGTTTTTATATTCAATTTTCGGGTCAGAATTTTCAGTCTTGGCAATTTCAAGCATCTTTTCGGATATATCGAGACCGATTACTTTTCTAGCCCCCATCCCGGCATATTTCAGACAATTCTCGCCGTAGCCGCAGCCCAAATCAAGAACGCACTTATCATGCAAATCCGGAAGCAATGCAAAAAGCGCCGGCTTTTCAAACAGATTGTTTGCACTATCTGTTTTTTCGCGGAGTGTCTTGTAACCCTCAAAGAAAGTTTCGTTATCATAGATATTTTGCTTAGACATTTTTTTTTGTTTCCTTTTTTAGTTTTTTGGAACACAAATGTACAACAGCTTTTTTGGAAAGTCAACAAAGAAGGATGTTTCAACAGGACGCATATCTTTTGTGCGTTTCGCAGCAGCAGAATATGCGCCCGCCGGATTAATTAGTTTTTGAACTTGACTGCTGTTCCGTATGCAACAATTTCGGCGGCGCCCTGCATAACAGCAGATGAGCCGTATCTTACGCCGACAACAGCATCTGCGCCAAGGGCAGCTGCTTCGTCAACCATACGCTTTGTGGCTATCTGGCGTGCTTCATTGAGCATTTCGGTGTAGCCTTTGATTTCGCCGCCGACAAGCGTTTTCAACCCTGCCATAAAATCGCGGCCAAAATTCTTAGACTGAACGATTGTTCCCTTTGCCATTCCCAAAACTTCAAAATCTTTTCCGGGAATTGAATCAATACTTACGAGCATCATACTCTTCACCTCCATCAATTTCTTTTATTCTTTGAATAAGAACTATAATAATTCCTATCAATACACTTAAAATAATTATGCCTGGTACAAGCATAGACAGAACAGGAGCAGAGTCTCCGATAACGCCATAAGCCAGAATTCCAAGCATCATGAGCATAAACGCGCAGAAAATTGCGGCGGCAGCAATAGCACCGGTTTTCTTCTTGCGGTTTATGTCATCCTTTTCAATGTCTTTAAATTTTGTTCCCTGCTGTTCCAATTTCTCCATCTCCATAAGATATTGTGAAGCATCAAGAGCGTTTATGTCCACAGCTTCATCTCTAAGCCGGATACAGAGCCCCTTCATAACTTCCGCGTTCTGCTGCTCTTTTTCTATCCGTTCTATCTGCTGAGTCATGCTCTGCACAAAAGACAGCTGTCCTTTCTGCAAAAGCCTGATTTCTTCAATTGGAACGGAAAGCTTACGGAGCAGCTTGATTTTTTCCAGAATCTTTACATCCGCAAGCGAATATTCCCTGTAGTCGTTTTCAGGATTCCTGCTTGGGCACAAAAGACCCTGCTCTTCATAAAAGCGGATATTTTTCTTTGTGATGCCGACAAGCTCTTCAACCTGATAAATCTTCATACAGTCTTATTGAACCTCTTTATAGCTTGATTTTAAGGCTTCCACCAAGTGGAAGGTCAAGAAAAATTTTCAGAAAATTCAAACTTTTTTTGTTTTTTCACTATTTTGTGCATTATAATGCTTGTTATGAAAATCAGAGTACTTATCGACAACATTACAAAAAGCGAACTTTTAAAAGAATGGGGTCTCTGCATCCACATTGAATATAACGGCAGGAATTATCTGCTTGACTCCGGCGCATCATCAAAGTTTTCTAAAAATGCCGGAGCGCTCGGCATCAGCCTTTCTCAAATTGATTTCGGGGTTCTCTCCCATGCGCATTACGACCATTCAAACGGAATGGCGGAATTTTTCAGACTGAACAAAAAAGCGCCGTTTGTTCTGCGCGAAACAGCAGGCGAAACATGCTACCATCACATTATTGGCTTTATCAACAAATACATCGGAATTAAGCG
>CADBUT010000203.1 GCA_902797925.1 uncultured Spirochaetaceae bacterium | reverse complement strand
TCTGTCTTTTCGTTAATGTCGTTAATCGCATTCTTTGTGCGGCTTACGTTGTCGTTCAAGTTAGATGAAACGTTACCAAGTTGTGCTGCTTCAGACTGAATAGAACGGATAATATCGCCGAGCTTGCCGAGGAAGTTGTTGAAGTTGCTTGAAATGCGCGCCATAACGTCGTTGCCGCCTTCTTTAGAAGCAAGGCGGACAGTAAGGTCACCGGCACCAGTTGCAAGCGTACCAAAACTGTTTGCAATTGTGCTCAAAGGCATAACAATATTCTTTGAGAAAGCGAACGAAACAATAAGTACAAGAACTGTAATAAAAATCAGCCAGATAGCAGCAAAAGACAACTGAGATCTGATTTTAGCAAACAGCGGAGCACGTTCGATAAAAATACCCAGTGTCATGTAAGTTCCTTTTATCGGGCAAAAACTGAACAATTCAGGTGTTTTATCAAGCTTATATTCAACAGTCGTAAACGATTCGTCACGGGTTACCATTTTCTGTGCATATTCTGAGAAATTCTGCGGTAATTCATTTACAGAAGAAGTAACAGAAATTTTAGCTCCGTTCTCTTCTTTTACGCGGACCATCATGTTATCGTCCCAGTGGTATACGATGTTACCCTGATCGTTTACTATCAGGAACTTGACGTTCGCACCGAAAGTATCTTTCGCCTGTTTTTGAAGAACTTCAAGCTCGTTTGCAAACAGATTCCAAGAAACAGAACCTGCAATCATACCGTTCAGGTGTCCGTTTTTATGCAGAGTCTGGCAGACCATTATCTGTCTTACGCCATTACTCAAAGAAACAACCGGCTCAGAAACATAAGACATGTTCTTTTCAGCCTTATTGTTTGTAATAATGTCTTTAAAATAATCGCGGATAGCAATAGAAGAAAGCTTGGCATTCGGGCTTTTGTTGTCCGAAGTCTGTTTTCCGTCAAAATACGGGTTTCCGCCGCCTGTGTTATGATAAGTACCGTCGTTAAAGGCGAGAATTATTTTTTCAAAAGTGCCGTCTGCAACAACTGCTTTCATTGAAGCTTCAATATCAGTCCATTCATGATTAACAACGTGTTCATTTTTTGACAGGGTTGAAGCTACAGATGTCTTTTCATGGAAAAAGGCAGACACAGAAGATGCTGCGTTGTCAACAAATGTATCATAATATGAATAAATATCTTCTACAGTGGCTTTGTAGTTCATAACTAACATTATTGCACTGCTTATAAACAAAGGAATTGTTGAAACAGCGAAAAACAAGAGTCTTAACTTATGAGTTAATTTCATTGTGTCTCCCATAAAAAGCCGGCAAACCTGTCAACTTTTTCAGTTAATTAAAAAATCTAAAAAGATAATGTTTACTTATTATCGGCAGATTTCTCTATTTCTTTTCTCTGGAAATCAATAAAAAACAAACATTTCTCAATATTCTCTATTATTCTACACTTACATGCTATATCTATCAAGATTTTTTTTAACAAATCACCTGTTTTTATCAGTTTATAATTAAAAATAATTACCACAAATAAATAAGATTGCTATATAATTTAATGGAAATACTTATTCACAAATTATCAACGACAAAAGTGTAGGAACAAAATGTCTGAACAAAAGAAACAAGTACGTCTGCCTCCTTTGATTTTTATACCATTAATAATCGTTTTATCTGTTGTTCTTGTTACTGCAAGCCTTCTGGTTATAGATTTGAAAACTAAAGAGCTTGCCTCTCAGAATCTGCACACCCTTGAACAGCAGCGTTCTACCTTTGAGATTTCACTTAATTATGAGCTTCTGAAAACAAAGTCTGCCGCTGAAGACTTTGCAGCAGCTATAAAAGACAAATCACCGGAAAATGCACTTCCGGCTTTTAAGAGCAGTTTAGCCGCCGATTTTCTCCTGTTCAACGACATACGCGAAAACACATGCTTCTCGTCGGACAAAACAGACATTTCTGCTTTCCAAAGCGAAATCCACACTTTGCTGACAAAGAAGAACAGCTTCTCCGGGCCTGAAACAATAAGCTTTAATGCAGACGGGGCAAACGGCGGCGCACAGCGAAATCCTGTTTTTGTTTTTTCTGCGCCAGTTTATTCAGACGGTGAATGCAGCGGCTTTCTTGGCAACATCATCTATGCAGAGAACATCTTCGACAAGTTTATGCTCAGCGATTCAGAATGCAAAAATTCATTTGTGCTCTGTAACAAAGACGGAAAAATTCTTGCTTCTACAAAAGATCTTGCCGGACTTGATTTTTCAGTGAATTCTTTACTTTCGGGCTGCATTAACCAGAACAAGAATTATTTATTCAAAAAATGGCCGCTCAACTTCATTAAGACAGCATTTAAAGACAGTTCAGACGGCATGTTTCTTTTTGCCGACAATAACGGCGATACACATTTTGCAACACATATTTCTGTACCGGAACGCGACTGGGTTTTGCTTTCAATAATTTCCACAGAAGACTTCAAAACCAATCTGCTCTATATTATAGCGACAATCTGGGTTTTAGCCGCGCTTCTTTTGGGTGTCTGCATTATTCTTTATCACCTTAGAAACAGAATTTATCTTACAAGAGAAAATCTTGCAGATTCAAAGTATGAACATGAACGTTTCTTGCGTGAAATTTGCTGTGATATCTATGAAAACGTTATTGAAGCCGACCTGACAGATAATGTGGTTCTCGGTAAGTCGGCAGACGCACTTTTAGACCACCTGAACTTAAGCAAAAAGACAAGCTACGACGACATGCTTAAACTGCTCGTTGAAAAGGTAATTCACCATAAATTCGCAACCCAATTTTATGATAGTCTGCGCACAGAGACATTGCTGAAAAAATTTGCAAACGGTGAATATTCGGGCGAACTTCTTTTTATGGATAACACCTACAGCGAGAATTATCTGTGGAAAAGTGCAAAGATAACTCTCTACTATTTTGAATCAACTAAGACAGTACGTGCCATTATTTTTGTGCGCAACATCGATGAAGAAAAGCGTAAAGAACTTTCGCTTATCGAAAAAAGCGAGAAAGACTTCCTGACGAATCTGCTTAATAAGTCTTCATTTGACAGCAGGGTAAAAGATTTTCTTGCACAGGCGAATCCGGAAAACTGCCACCATGCGCTTGTAATTTTTGATATAGACAATTTCCGCCAGATTAACGAAACGCTCGGTTACTTGAACGGTGACTCTGTAATCATGAACTTTATTGAAACAATAAAGCGCAATATCCGCAAGGACGACATTGTTGGCCGTTTGGGTGGCGTAAGTTTTGCAGTTCTTATAAAGAACTACGGAAACCGCGCGATGCTGAAAACACAGCTGCAAATTCTCTGCGACGAGCTGCACAGACAGGTTGTAAATGAGAATATCACCTGTACGGTAACGGCAAGTATCGGCTGTGCCCTTTATCCTGAACACAGCACAAATTACAAGGAACTTTTCGGCAACGCAAATGAAGCGCTCTACTTCAGCCAGACCCACGGTATGGATACATTCACGATTTACGAGTCTCAGCTTTTAAAGCATCAGGCGCTTTTTGTTGATGAAAAAGACATTGACGAGCTTGTAAACACTGCCGCCGACGGTATCGCAAAACTTGCCGTAAACCCGGAATTCACGTTTTTGTACACAAACCAGAAGTTCCTCAACCTTATCGGGCGCACTTCTAAAGACATTGAAAACGACGGCTTTATGGGCATCAAATACTTCCATCAGGACGACGTTCCGCAGATTTTCGAAGCATTGTATTTCGCAATGGAAAAGAAGATGCCTTATTCTATTTCTTATAGAATTCAGCATAAAAACGGCCAGTACATTTCGGTGCGCACAAAATGTCTTTTCGTAAACGAAAACTACAACGGCACGCCTGTCATGTACAGTATCTTTACCGACATCACCGACATGGTAAAGATGAACGAGCAGCTCCGCGAAGCAAAAGAAGCCGCGCTTGCAGCTACAAAGGCTAAATCTAACTTCCTTGCAAGCATGAGCCACGAAATCAGAACGCCTATGAACGCAATTATGGGCATGAGCGATCTGATTCTGCTCGACAAAACTTCGTCAAACTCAAACATTGAATATGCAAGAAACATCTCGACGGCGTGCCGCAGTCTTCTCGGCATTATCAACGACATTCTGGATATTTCTAAAATTGAATCAGGCAAGCTTACGCTTACTGTTGTAACGTACAACTTTATCGAGATGATAAACGACGTAATTACAATGATTAAGCTTAGGGCTCAGGATAAATATCTTGACTTTTTTGTTCATATAAACCCGAAAATTCCGTCAGAAATGACCGGCGACGAAATCCGCTTAAAGCAGATTCTTCTCAATATTTTGAGCAACGCCGTAAAATACACACACGAGGGTTACGTCTTTTTGACGGTTGAGGGCGAAGAAAAGGGCGGCGACTACGAGCTTAAGTTTATTGTAAATGACACCGGTATTGGTATCAAAGACGAGGACAGGAAGCACCTCTTTACAGAATTTGAGCGTCTTGACGCGCAGAAAAACCGCAACATCGTCGGAACTGGTTTGGGTCTTTCAATTACCAAAAAGCTCTGCGAAATGATGAACGGTTCAATCTCTGTAAAAAGTGAATACGGCAAAGGCTCTACATTTACAGCTGTTGTCAAACAGTCTGTTTCAGAATACAAGCCGCTTGTTGAAACAAAAGACGCTGTT
>CADBUT010000202.1 GCA_902797925.1 uncultured Spirochaetaceae bacterium | reverse complement strand
ACGAAATCGAAATGCAGAACAGGCATTACACTGACATCGAAAAGCGAGCGCGCTATTATCAGTCTATGCTTGACATCGATATGCTCGCCAAAGGTGCGGGCATCAAAGAGCTTAAGGAGAGTTTCATCATTTTTATCTGTACGACTGACCCTTTCAAGCTCGGCGAACCGTGCTACAAGACGAAGACAATCTTTGAAAACCACCCCGAAAAAATATTCGATGACAAGACGCGCAGAATCTTTTATAATGCAAGTGCATACACAAAAGAATCTGACCCGGAATTATACGCATTTCTTCAATTCGTCAGCACAAACGTTCCGGAAGACGACTTCACCGGCGAGATTTTCAACCTCGTCGAGCAAAACAAGCAAGACGAACAGTTCAGGAGCGAGTATATGAGATGCAACCTTCACGATTATGACATAATGGAAGAGACAAAGCTTGAAGCGGCGAGAAAAATGCTTTTGACAAATCTTGGAACAGTGGAACAAATTGCTGCTGTTCAAGACTTGCCTCTAGAAACTGTGCAACAGCTTGCGGAAGAGCTGAAAGCTCCAGTTGAGCAATAAGCAAGCATATACACAAACTTTTTATGTGGATTAATCCCATGCGAAACTAGTAATTTTGTTTCAGCCAGTCTTTCATGCGGGCTTCAAGGTCTTTAGGCTCGGCATCGCCGTCCTTTTTCCTTGAAGCTTCTTTCAAATACGGAATGATTACCTGCTGCTTTATGTCTTCCCACTTTGCAGGCAGAATGTTCGGAACAGAAAGAAATTCCGCAGTAGGCACATGGCCGTAAAGCTGCGGATAGAACTTTGTAAGATACTTTTCGTTTACGGCGCGCAGCGAAGAAAAGCCGTCAGAAATGCCGAAAGTCGGCATTGTAAGGTTCTGCGATGCCGAGCGCTCAAGCAGCGATTCCTGTGTTTTTCCGTTTAAGAACCACGTGATAAAAGCAGACGCGCCAGCCTTGTTTTTTGTTCCCCGGTAAACACCCATGTAAATAAGCTTGTCAGAAACCGCAATTTTCTGGTCCTGCTCAATCCATCTGAAATTAAGGTTCTGCAGCCTGTCTGTAGGCAGCTTAAAAAGGTAGTCTGTCTTTGTATAGCAGAAAAGGCACTTGCCCGAATTAACAAGCTTGTAGGCAGGCTCGTAAAGATACTTAAACTGAAATTCGTCCTCGGCTTCGGGGTTTGTGTTTACCTCATAGCTCCACTCTTTAAGATAGGCAATTGATTTTTCAATATTCTCTTTATTAAAGCTGAAAAGCGGCTCTGCCTCGGTGTAGTTTGCGCCGAAAAGTTTTGAAACAACATACATAAAGTCGGCGTTCCATACAGGAGAAAAGCCCATAGCTGTGTATACATTTTTTTTATTCCGCTTATTGAATGCTGAAGCCAAATCGCGTATCTGGCTGATTGAAAGCACAAAGCTGTCCTCAATAAGTTTTTCGTTTTCATCAGAAAAAATGATGACAGGCAGATTGAAGCTTACCGGCAGCAGATACTGTTTGTCCTGCATGTTGCCCAAATCTAAAAGCTGCGGATAAAAATCTTTAGCAAGCAGTTTTTCCTTTTTAAACAGAAAATCAAGCGGCATAAAGTTTTTGCGCACTTTCTCGTTTTTAAGCCATGGGCCTATAACAATGTCTGGCTGGCTGCCGGAATCGGCGGGAAAAACTTCCGCAAGATTTTCTTTATATTTTATGATTACCTGATAGTCATTTTGAGTTGTATTGAACAGCTCCGCATAAGAAGCAAAGCAGTTCTGGTCTGTCCATATTATAACTTTTGTTTCTTTTGGTTTTAATGAATTGAAAATTAAAACGCCTGCCGCAACAAAGGGCAGGCATAATATAGGAATAAATCTTTTACGAAGTCTGCGTCTCATATCGGCTATTATGCCAATTCTTCAGCTGCTTTGTAAATAGTTGAATATACCTGTTCTATTAAGCTTTCGTCCAGGCTCGAAAAGGCAACACGGAGGTGTGCATTGTCAATTGCAATTGTACCGATTCCGTATTCATTCAAAAGCTTCTGGCGCAGGTCTTCTGAACTGAAGCCGTTGCATCTGAAGCACATAAAATAGCCTGAATTGAAAGGAAGTGCTGTGAGTGCTTTATTATTCTTTCTAGCGTCAACAAAGGCGCGCACTTTCTTGTATCTTGCTTCGAGGCTGTTTCTGAATTCAAGCTTCTCGGCTTCAATTTCCGGATTTTTCATGGCGCGTATCATGATTGACTGGGCCGGTGTAGAGCAGCACGAAACAGAAGAACGTATTGTGCCCATGAGCTTTTTGCCCAAAGCCTCGTAGTGCTGTTCTGTTAAGCCTTTGCCGCCGAATGTCAGGAAACCTGTTCTAAAGCCCCAGGCAAAGTCCTCTTTTGTAGGACCGTCAATTTTTATGGCAAAAATCTTTTCGTGTGCATCGCACAATAAGGCAAAGAGCGATTCCGGCGCGATATTGTCTTCATAATTTAAGCCGAAATATGCGTCGTCGCACCAGACCATTACGCTTGCGCCTTTGTCTGCAACGGCGCAGAGAATCTTGCAGATTGCAGCCTGTTCATCTTTTGTCGGTGTATAGCCAGACGGGTTCTGCGGAAAATTCAGCAGAATGCGGACTTTGCCTGTTGCAGCCTGTTCTTTTACGGCTTTTTCAAATGCATCCAGATTAAAGCCGGTGTCGTTAAAAAGCGTAAACTGTTTGAGCGAAGCATTCCGTCTTGCCTCAACAATGAGCGAGTAATTGTCCCATGAAGGGTTTGCGGCTAAAAGAACATCACCTTCTTTAAGGAATAAGTCGCACAAATAAGAGATTCCCGCTGTAAGCCCGGGTACAACGGCCGGCAGAGAAAAAGACTTGTCCTTAAGAGAAGGATTCTTTGCGATAATCTGCTCTTTCCAGATAGTACGGTATTCTAAATTGCCGGCAGTCGGAGCGTATGCTACTGCTTCAGCTGATGTCAAATTGGTGAATTCATTTTTAACTGAAGATAAAATTATTGGTGTCTTGTTTTCAACAGCCATGCCGATTGTTGCATTTGCTGTTTTGCCGAGTTTCTTTGCTTCTGCACCTTGTGCAATAATTCCCTTTGGAAAAAAAAGGCGCATGCCCAAATCTGAGAGCATTTCGCCTGGTACAGTTCCTCGTAAACTGTCATTCAAATCTTGCGCTAATGGATTAATCATATGCAAATAATACGCTTTTTTGTATTTTTATGCAATGCTTTGCATAAAAATACTGAAAATTCGATATAACGGGTAGAGAACTAGAAAAAGCTTCTGCATTTTGCTAATATCTTTTGTGGTAAGTGGAGGCACTGATTGGATATTTCTGGAATAAGCGAAAAATGCAAATCATTGGGCGGGGCATGCCGGGCAGAGGCGGCAAAACGCATTGTCGGGCAGACGGAACTTTTGGACGGAATTTTGACCGCCATTATTGCGGACGGTCATGTACTGCTTGAAGGCGTGCCGGGTTTGGCAAAGACACTTGCCGTAAAGACTTTTGCGGATATGTCCGGGCTTGCATTCAAGCGCATTCAGTTTACGCCAGACTTGCTTCCGGCAGATGTTACGGGCACGCTTATTTATGAGCAGGCAACAGGCAATTTTTCTGTAAGACAGGGGCCTGTCTTTACGAACCTGCTTCTTGCTGACGAAATAAACCGCGCGCCTGCAAAGGTTCAGTCTGCACTGCTTGAAGCTATGGCAGAAAGACAGGTGACCATAGGCGAAAAAACATACGCTCTGCCGAAGCCTTTTTTAGTGCTTGCAACCCAGAACCCGATTGAGCAGGAAGGAACTTACAATCTGCCTGAAGCTGAATTGGACCGCTTCCTTATGAAGCTTCATGTTTCATACCCTACAAATGAAGAAGAATTTTCTATTATAAAGCAGAGCGCGCAGGCTTCAGACCCTTCAAAAATCAAGCTTGACCAGATTCTTTCGGCTGAAACTATCGCACAGATGCGGCAGGCATTGCCTTCAGTTGCCTGTGACGACAAGATTATCGAATACATTGTTTCGATTGTGTCAGTTACGCGCCCTGAGCAGAAAGCCAAAAACAAAGCCGCTGACTTAAGAGCTTCTCATGGTGTACGCCGCGAGGACTTTTTGCGCTACATTATATTCGGTGCATCGCCGCGTGCAGGCATTGCATTGCAGAAATGCGCCAAGGCACAGGCTTTGCTTGACGGCCGCACTTATGTTCTGCCGGACGATGTTAAGAAAGTAGTTCCGGCTGTTTTGCGGCACAGACTTGTGCTTTCTTACGAAGCTGCCGCAGACGGTCTTACTACAGACGATATAATCACAAAGATTCTTGCAACTCTGCCTGTGCCTTAATGACGGCGTTTTAAACTGTTCTTAAGATTTTGGAAGAGGAGGCGTGAATGGAAACTCAACTGACGCAATATCAGACATTGGTGCAGCGTGCAAGTCAATTGCGTTTACAGGCTTTTTCTATAGCAGAAGGCTTTAGAAGCGGCGGGTTTCATTCACATTTTAAAGGGCACGGCATAGAATTCACAGGCGTGCGCGAATATCTGCGCGGTGACGACGTAAGGACGATTGACTGGAACGTAACGGCGCGCATGTCAAAGCCGTATGTAAAGCTTTTTGAAGAAGACCGCGAGCTTGTGGTTTTTCTTGTGCTTGACCGTTCTCTTTCTATGAATACAGGCTTTGGCAGCCAGAACAGGCTTGAATGTGCCAACGAGATTGCGGCTCTTTTAGCTTTTGCGGCGGAACAAATCTCAAGTCCGCTTGGTGCTGTTTTTTTTGACGGTTCTATAACTTTTTCAATTGCACCGAAAGCTACGCAGAACAATGTCATGCTTGTTCTTTCTCAAATTGATGAATCTACAAAACTGATATATGAAAATAAAGCAGGAACAGAAGGCTCAATGCTTTCCGGGGCTTTAGACGGCGCGTGCAGGCTTTTAAAAAACCGCAGTCTTGTTGTAGTCGTCTCAGATTTCCGTACAAGCGGTTACCAGAAAGCTATGGCAAGAATTGCCTCAAAACATGACGTGCTTGCCATAAAGGTTGCAGACCCGACAGATTTTGCTGTTCCGCAGATCGGCAGCTTTTCTTTTGAAGACCCCGAAACAAAAACTATAAGAACATTTCCGACGGCTTCTTCATCTTTCAGGCGTGTATGGAAACAGACTGAAATTGAAAGGCGCGAGCGCTGGGTAAAACTTTGCAGACGCTGCGGCGCAAAAACGCTTGTAATTTCAACAGAAGACGAACCAGTAAGAAAACTCAAAGAATTTTTTGCCACAAAGGAAAACTTCTTATGAGTTACACAATTTCTTTAACGCCGTCTGATGTTACAGTGGGCGAGCGCGCCCAGTTAGTTTACCGCTTTGAGACTGAATCTCCTCTGCCGCTGCAAAAAATTTCGCTGAAAGAAAACGACGGGCTTTTAAAAGAGGCAAATGAAGCGGGCTTTTATTCAGTTTATTCAATGCAGTTTGAGACAAACGGCGCTGACTGCACCATGATTGTAGATTTTATTCCATGGAAGGCAGGCGAGCTTGTTTTTGCGCCTTTTGATTTTTCAGTTTTTGTAAAGGGCAGTGACGGCGCAGATGAGCAGAGTCTTGTTATTCAGATTCCGCCGGTTTTGATCCGCTCTGTTACGCAGGAAACCGGCATAAACACTTTGCAGCCGCCGTCGCCGCCGCTTGTAATTCCGGGAACAACATACACAGTCTATCTGGGCATTTTTGGCTGTGTCCTGCTTGTGCTTCTGGCGGCATTTGTGCTTCTCAGGTTCAGGCAGATAAAGACGCTGTGCCATAATATCTGGATAAAGACAAAAAGACGGTATAATGCGCGGAAATTTGTGCGGCTGCTCAAGGCATTTCAAAGCGCAAAAAGCGGCTTTGAGGACGATGTTTTAAGCGCAGAGAAAATCTCTAAAGAAGTGCGTGTCTATCTTGAGCGGCGGTTTGAGCTTGCATTTGAATCTGCCGTTACAGGCGAAATTCTCAATGTTGCGGAAGGCGCTTTTGAGCAGTGCTGTATGGAAATGCTGGCTGAAGTGCAGAAAGTGCTTGTCCGCTGTGATGAGCTCAGGTTTTCCGGTGAAGGGCAGAAAAAGGTTTTTGCAGAAAACGAAAGAAGCGGACTTGCCTCTCAATTAAAGGCGGCTGTGCTTCATTTTGAAAAGTATCACGAAGCTGAGGACAAAGCTGACGTAAATGCAGAAGTTATTGCAGACATTGCAGAAGGGGAGAATTGATGCTTCATTTTGAGTATCCGCTTGGATTTTTGCTGATTCTGCTTCTGCCTCTCTACTTTATTTTGCGTTATCTCGGCATTTTTAAGCAGTTTACGCTGCCGCTTATTTTAAGCGACTGGAACGGCAGCACTTTCAGCTATTCTTCAAAACGGATTAAATTCGCTTCTTTTTTGGCAAAATTTTCAATTGTGCTTGCATTTATTCTTATGACAGCGGCTGTCTGTTCGCCGGTAATTTCTCACCAGAAAAAGATTTACACAAGCAGCGGCACGCAGATAATGTTTGTAATTGATACAAGCCCTTCTATGGCGGCGCGCGACATGGAGAACAAAAACCGGCTTGAAGCAGCAAAAGAAACTATTACTGAGATTGTGCAGAAAGCAGACGGCGCATCGTTCGGGCTTGTTGCGCTTGCTTTAGATGCTGCTTTAGTTGTGCCTGTTACGGTTGACCATCAGATATTTTTTGACAGGCTCAATTCGCTTGTTATCGGCGAACTAGGCGAGGCTACGGCAATAGGTACAGGTTTGAGTACGGCTGTCTACCACATGGCGCAGACCAAAGCTCCTAAAAAGTGCATAGTGCTTATAACTGACGGAGAGAACAATGCAGGCGAGATTCATCCGCATACGGCAGCGAAACTTGCCGCAGACTTCGGGATAAATCTTTTTGTTGTCGGAATTGGCACAAAGGGCATGGTTCCAATTGAATATGTTGATCCTGTTACAAATTCTGTAAAATCAGGCTATCTGGATTCTTTTTTTGATGAAAGGGAGCTTATAAATATTGCGCAGCTTGCCAATGGCTCTTATTTTGGGGCTGAAAACACAGGCGCATTGTCTAACAGCATTGCAGAAATCGTAAAAACACAGGACGTTTCTCAAAGTTTTAAGATGATTAACACAAACACGTTTTATGGTTCAGCCTGTCTCTGTGCGGCTCTAGCCTTAATTGCATTTGCCTGGATTTTATGCCGGTGTTTTCTAAAAGAGGTGTAAAATGCTGAAATTTGAAAATCCTTTTATGCTTTATCTGCTTTTAGCTTTAATACCGGTCTGGGCAGTTATAATTATGCGTATGCGCACTTTTGTTTCTTCACTTAATGGAAAAGATACAAGGCATAAGTCAGTTAACGCTGTTCAGGTTTTGCGTAAAAGAGTGCTCGCAAGAAGCTTTTTGTGGTCTTGCGGCTTTATATTGCTTGTAATGGCGGCTGCCGGCCCAAGCTGGGGCACAAAACTTGATTCTGTACAGATTACAGGCAATTCGGTCTCTTTTGTCTTTGATGTTTCTTACAGCATGAATGCTGCCGATATGCCGGACGGCAGTACAAGGCTTGCAGCATCGGCGCAATATGCTGACGCGCTTTTAAGCCGGATGACTGGGGCCTCTGTTTCAGCTGTGCTTGCAAAAGGTTCGGGTGTACTTGTCATTCCGCAGACAGACGATTTTACGGTAATACGCTCATTGCTCGGCAATCTTTCGCCTATGCTGCTTACTTCGGCAGGTTCTAATATCGGTGCGGGCATAGATACAGCCCTGCGCTCGTTCTCAAAGAACACAAGCAGTTCTTCTGCAATTGTGCTCTTTACAGACGGTGATGAAACTATAGAGACGTTAAGGCTTGCAGTTGAAAACGCTTTGAATCAGGGCGTTCCTGTCTATATAGTGGGTTTCGGTTCGACAAAAGAAACTGAAATTCTTACAGGCGACGGCGAAAGAACAGCGACAACAGCCCTGCGGGAGCAGACGCTTCAGACTTTATGCGCTGACGTAACAAAGCAGATTAAGCGGCGGCATGGCGACTCTTTCAATATTAAGGCTGAATATGTAAATGCTCTTGATCTCGGCTCGGCACTGACTGTACTTGAAGGCGTACTTTTTTCAAATGAAAAGACGCAGAGCGGCGCGCTTACGCTTTACGAGTCTAAGCCTATAAGACGGCAGAGTTTATTTGCGCTGCTTGCGCTTGTGTTCTTTTGCGCCGGGCTTTGCGCTATGCAGTTTAACCGCAAACGGCCGTCTGCAAAAATTGCAGGTATACTGTTTTGCGCGCTCATGCTTTCTTCATGCTCAAGCCAGGAAAAAAGCGCGGTGAACATATTAAAGGGCGTAATTCACTGGGTTCAGGAAGATTATCAGGAAGCATCGGCTGATTTTCTTGAAGCGAAGGAAACGGCCGTTCAGCAGCAGGACGAAACCGCGAAAGTTTATGCGCAGTACGGCATAGCGGTCTCTTATCTGATGCTGAACGAAAAAGAAGCCGCGCTCAATCAGCTTGATAAGCTTGTAGGCAGCGGTGTACCTGAGCTTGTGCGTTTCGGCGCGCTTTATAACAGCGGCATTGTGTCGTATCAAAAAGGCGAATTCCAGAAAGCGGCAGATTTTTTCAAGCAGGCACTTTTGATTGACAACAGCCAGCTTGATGCCAAAATCAATCTGGAACTTGCAATGTCGCAGGCTGAAGTTCAGTCTAAGGCGGCGCAGTCTGAATTGCAGCCGGTTCATCATTCGGAAGGCAGCAGCGCACAGGACACGATTTTCTCGATGATGAAAGAAAACGACGACAAGCGCTGGAAAAGCGAGCCGCAGGAAAAATCTGACATATTGGATTACTAGACTTGTTTGTAGTAAGATAAATTAAAATTTATTGGACATCTGCCATTCCCGCGCTTGACGCGGGAATCTCATGCAGGATTATCGGGTCAAGCCCGATAATGACAATTTTATAAGGGCTTTTGTATGATTCAGAGAATTAAGATTATATTGGTTTTTGCGTTTATTCTGCTTGCCTCTTGTGCGTATGCTGTTACAAGTGCAAATCTTGAAACATTTGAAACTGACGTAAGCATCGGCGACGAAGTAACGCTTAGAGTACGTGTTTCAGAAACTACACTGAAAAAGGTCAATTTTACTTTTGCTGAACCGCCGGAAGGCGTACGCCGCATGGAGCTGAAAAAATATGTCGATTCGCAGAGTGCGGCGGCTGACGTAATTATAGAAGCTGTCTTTATTTTTGACAAAGCCGGAACTTTTGAGCTTCCGCCTGTTGTTGTAAAAGTTGGAAAAAATACATACAAGGTCGAGATTCCGTTTATAAACGTTTCTGAAAATATAAAGCTCAAAACAGCAGAAGCTTTCTGGGAATTTGATGCGGAAGACATCTGCTGTGCCGATTCTGTTGAGCTTAAGCTTAAAGTGCGCTATACCACAGCCATAAATAAGCTTGATGTGCCTTTAGACGAGCGTGCTGCAATTTCACGCCAGACAGAGCCGGTTCTCTCTTTTGGCGACGGTTCGGACTTTTCGGGCGGTGAAATTGCCGCTGTTTATCAGTGGGTTCCGCTTGAAAGCGGCGAACTTGAGCTGCCGGCGGCTGAGCTTGAAGTTACCGGCACAAACGGTGAGGTGCAGAACATTTTTGTACCGGCTGTAAAAGTTGACGTAAAACCGAAAAGGGCAGGCTCAAACCAACCCGAAAAAGCCTCTGTTTCTGACGGCATGTTTGCAGACGCATTTGATTCTTCTTTAAAAACTGAAAAGCAGAGCAAACCGAAAGCGCCGAAAGCTTCAAAGGCAAGACCCGAAGAACTGCGTCCGTTTCTTGTTGAGCTTGCGGAATTGCGCGCAAAAGAGCACGAATCATTTTTTAAGCGCGACATAAAAGAACAGCGCAAGATTCTTGAATCGCAGCTTGATTTGCACGATACACCTGACGAATATCCGCAGATTCTGCTTATTGTATGGGCGGCGCTTGCAGCAGTTTTTGTGCTTTGGGCACTGGTTTTAAGACTGTGCGGCAAAAAAGTGCGTGCTTTTTTTGTGCTGCTTGTCGGCTTGCTGTGTTTTGCGCGCGGAGCGTATCATGCCAGAGATTATTTGAGAAGTCCGGCTCTTTTTACCGGCGGAGAAGTTTGCACCGTGCCTGATTCACAGTCTTTGATTGCAGGCGAACTTATGCCGGGCACGCGTATAAGTGTTGCCAAAAAAGTCGGCAGCTGGATTTTGATTGACTATAACGGCAGAAAAATGGGCTGGGTCGATGAGTCGTCAGTTATTCCGATTGAAGTTTCATTTATCTTGAAAAAGGCGGACTAAAATGGATTTTGGTGAAATTCTTGATAAGTGGGATAAATCCCAGAAGGAAAAACCAAAACAAGTGCAGAAACCCGCCGGTTCAGGCAAAAAGCTTAATGCGCCATCTCTAATCGAAAAAGAAGAAGAAAAACAGGCGCGTCTTGCTAAAAAGTCTGTGCCTCAAAAACAGAAAGAAGCTGAAAAAGCCAGAAAAGACGGAGAATTGATGCAGCAGTGGCTTCTCCGCTATGGCGTAATAGACAAAGACAAAGCTGCCGAAGAAGAGCGCGAAGAGAAACTTTCCGAGGACATGGAGCATGTAAAATACATGCCGGCAGAAGCCACTCTGGATTTGCACGGTATGACGCGCGACGAGGCATGGATAACTCTCGACAGGTTTGTAGAAAGCTGCCAGAAACGCAGAATCAGAAAGGTGCTCATCATTCATGGCAAAGGCAACCACTCAAGCGAAAACCCGGT
>CADBUT010000201.1 GCA_902797925.1 uncultured Spirochaetaceae bacterium | reverse complement strand
GGACAGCTCGTTTTACGGGCTTGTGCGCAT
Organism: uncultured Spirochaetaceae bacterium; assembly: GCA_902797925.1. Taxonomy (GTDB): domain Bacteria; phylum Spirochaetota; class Spirochaetia; order Treponematales; family Treponemataceae; genus UBA1240. Next base: position 2,958 of record CADBUT010000201.1, on the reverse strand, counting down.
CGGCGACATCGGTTCGGGGCTGCTGCGCTACCACGATTTTGTGCTTCACGAAGGAATTGTAAACAGCTGCATTATTTCATGCGACATCGGCAACCATTGCGCCGTTCACAACTGCAACTATCTTTCGCATTATATTATTGGCAACAACGTCATGCTTCACCGAATAGACGAAATGGACACGACGAACCACTCGAAATTCGGCAACGGAATTACCAAGCAAGACGAAGACGAAGATGTGCGCGTCTGGATTGAGCCTCTGAACGAAGCAGGCGGCCGCGAAGTGCTGCCTTTCAGCGACATGATTTGCGCCGACGCTTATCTTTGGACAATTTACCGTGACGACAAGGCGTTGATGCAGGCGTTTTTCGACATGACAAACAGGACTTACGACCTCCGCCGCGGATTTTACGGTACAGTCGGCAGCAATTCCGTAATTAAAAGCTGCCGCATCATCAAAGATGTTGCTGTCGGCGAATGCGCATACATAAAAGGCGCAAACAAGCTCAAAAACCTCACTATAAAGTCTGACGAAAACAGCGACACCCAGATTGGCGAAGGCGTTGAGCTTGTAAACGGAATTATCGGCTACGGCTGCCGCATTTTCTATGGCTGCAAGGCTGTGCGCTTTGTAATGTGCAACAACTCAAACTTGAAATACGGCGCAAGGTTGATTCATTCAATTCTTGGCGACAATTCCACAATTTCATGCTGCGAAGTATTGAACAATCTTGTTTTTCCGGGGCATGAGCAGCACCACAACAACTCATTTTTGATAGCAACCCTCATTATGGGGCAGTCTAACATGGCAGCCGGCGCGACAGTCGGTTCAAACCACAACAGCCGCGGCAACGACGGCGAAATCATTGCGGGCAGAGGCTTCTGGCCTGGGCTTTCGAGCACGCTCAAGCATAACAGCCGCTTTGCAAGCTACACGCTCATCACAAAGGGCAATTACCCGAATGAGCTTAACATTCCGCTGCCTTTTTCGATGGTCATCGAAAACCCGCAGGCAAATCACCTTGAAGTTATGCCGGCTTATTACTGGATGTACAACATGTATGCGCTTGAGCGTAACAGCTGGAAATATCAGACAAGAGACAAGCGCTTTTATAAGACGCAGCACATCGTTACAGACTATCTCGCGCCGGACACAGCTACAGAAATCATTAAGGCAATGCAGCTGCTCGAAGAATGGACGGGCAAGGCAATTTTCCGCAGCCTCGGCGAGAACATGCCGGATAACACTGAAAAAATCGCAGCGCGCGGCAGAACTTACCTTAAAAACAAACCCGAAGTCGTGCAGAAGCTTACGGTTACAGGCGAAAACATGGAACGCTCAAAGCGTGCCGTTCATCTTATAAAGACGGCAGAAGCTTACAAAGCTTACCGGCAGATGCTCGTTATGTTCGCCGTAAAGACGCTGATAGCTTATTTTGAAGATTCAGGCTCTGACTTTGCAAGCTTTATGCAGACAAAAACAAGCCGCGCCGACCTGAACTGGATTAACCTCGGCGGTCAGCTTACGCCTGAAAAGCGTTTTGAACAAATAAGGAACGAGATTGTTCTCGGCAACTTTAAGACTTGGCAAGACCTTCACGCCGCATACGACGAAGCTTGGAAAAACTACAAGCTTGACGCCGCCTGTCTTGCCCTTGAAACGCTCAAAACCGTTTACAGCGATTTGTCTTTGGATGTTTGGAAACAGGCTTGCGAAGAAGCGCGCACTATCCGCGCCTATATCGAAGAGCAGGTTTATGTGACCAAGCTTAAGGATTACACAAACGCTTTCAGGTCTTGCACTTACCGCAACCAGAAGGAACGCTTCGCGGTGCTAGGCAAGGTTGAGGACAACAGCTTTATCAAGACAGCCAAAAAAGACACAGAAGCTTTTCTTGCGTTGATTGACAAATACGCAAAATAGCACAGCGAAAATATAAAGGAAGTGCTGATTACAGTCTGTCGTTGCCGGACTTGATCCGGCAATCTATAACCACTTGTATTACAATCAAATAGATTATCGGGCCAAGCCCGATAATGGCATCAACCAACATCTCCTAAGATTGACGCAATTCAAAGCTTTGTATACTATTAAGCACATGGAAGTTGTTCAGTTAGGCGACCCGGTTCTTCGCCAAAAAGCAGAGCCTGTAACAGAATTTACAGACGAATTGCGCTCATTTATCAATGAAATGTTTGACACAATGATTGAAGCCGAAGGTGTCGGGCTTGCCGCGCCGCAGGTCGGAAAATCATCAAGATTTTTTGTAATTATCGCAGACGACGATGTCCGCCGTGTCTTTATAAATCCGCAGATTATATCAACATCAGCCGAACTTGTTCCATTTGAAGAAGGCTGCCTGAGCATTCCTAAAGTTTACGAAAAAATTATGCGCCCGGAAAAAGTTACGGTTCAGGCGCAGGACGAATTCGGCAAAAAATTTCTGCTTGAGGCAGACGGACTGCTTGCGCGCATTATTCAGCATGAAAATGACCATCTTGACGGCATTCTTTACATAGACAAAGGCGATGCTGACTTTAAAAAGAAGGTCGAAGAGCAGTTTGCAAAACGCGAAGAACGCCGCAAAGCAAAACTGGCACAGAAAAAAGCAAAGCAGGCAAAGCTTCAGGCTAAATTAGCAAAAAAAGGCGGTAGCTCGCCTAATGCTTAAGATTCTTTATGCCGGAAGCCCCGCGATTGCGGCGAAACCCTTAATTGAGATTGAACACAGCAAAAAGCATCAGATTGTCGGCGTGCTTACAAACCCGCCGGCAGCACAGAAGCGCGGCAAAGAGCTTATAAGCACACCAGTTGCGCAGGCTTTGCATACGCTCAACGAAGAACGTGCACAGAACGGCGAACCGGCAATTGCCTTGTTTGAGCCGCAAAAGCTTTCAGAAGTTCAGTCTGCAATAGAAGCGCTCAAACCAGATATTCTTGTGTGCTTTGCTTACGGCAAG
>CADBUT010000200.1 GCA_902797925.1 uncultured Spirochaetaceae bacterium | reverse complement strand
CCAAAGCGGTGCGGTTCGCGTCTTTCGCCGTCAAAAGACCGATTGCGGCTGAAATTTCCGCGAGGTCTTTCCCTGCGCGGCTTTTCTTCTGCCATGTTAACGCGAAGACGGCGGCCGTCCAGCTCTTTGCCGTTCATGCCCTCTATTGCGGCATCTGCTGCCTGCGCTTCTGCAAATTCAACAAAGCCAAAACCTTTAGACTGGCCAGTTGCCCTGTCTTTAATCACAATTGAAGACAAAACCTCTCCGAACTGCGAGAAACAATTCGTAAGACCTTCATCGGTAGTAGCGTAGCTCAAATTTCCTACATAAATTTTCTGAGACATACAATTCCTCCGCACACTGCTCCTTGCAGCGTGTCTGCATTTTTGCTAACGGTATCAGCCGAAGCAAACCATCGTCATCTAACTGGTGCTTATCATTCAAACCGAAAATAAAAAAATACTGGAAAGGAATCTTATGCGGAATACTTGCAGGATCTCATCATTCTGGGAAATCAAGACTTTAAGAGAACGTTGATTAAATTCAGTGTACATTGTAAAAATTGAGCTGTCAAGTTTTTAGTTTCTAAAAAAAAGTACACAGCCGTGCACGTTTTGGTTCTAAGGACAAAAAAAATCCTGACAGAAACAACGTTTCCATCAGGATTGTATAATCAGCTAAACAGAATTAATTAATATGCCATGGATTTGTTACATCATACGCACATCTGGTATATCTTTTTGTTCCATGCTTTGTATTTGAAATAACAAGAGAAGTATCCGTAATATTATATGCATATCTTGAAGGATAAGCTTCGCTGGCAGAAAATCTTACATAACCATTGGCACCACTTGTAATTTCAACATTAAAATAACCATTTCCCGGGTTATACTCCCAATCATTCGTTGAACCAATACGAGTAACTGTTCTTGCATGTGTAGCATCTATGAAATATAAGGCGTTATTAGTACTATCAATATTAATCCAAAGTGCACCGTTAATATAACCACTACCTGATGCTGTCTTGAAAAAACCATTCGGGAATGCCTGTGAAGAACCGTAAGTAGATGTTCCGCTTGGCTCGCCCTGCTCGCCGTTTAAAACACCGCCGCCACCGCTACTTCCACCGCCGCCACCACCGCAGCTAATCATTACAACCGAAATCAAAAGGGCAGTTACAACTGACACAACGCTAAACATTATTTTTTTCATATCATTATTCCTTTAATTATCACTTTATTGCTAAATGATTCAGTATTATGCAATATAACGTATTAACAGAGAATATAATATCATAATACTGAATCTATAACAAGTAAAAAATATTAAATATTTCATGTTAACAATATTACATTTCCGTTTTTAAAATTGAATATCTTTTCTTTTTTATGCTATACTCATCCTATGAGTTTAAGCAGTAATTCTGAAAAGAAACAGCACATTTTTATTGTTGATGACGAAGCGACGAATTTGAAAGTCGCCGAAAATGTGCTGCGCAATTATTTTCAGCTTACGCTGCTTACTTCAGGCAAAGAGCTTCTTCAGATAATCCGTAGAACAAAACCGGATCTTCTGCTTCTTGACATTGAAATGCCCTCAATGAGCGGTTTTGAAGTCATTGAAAAGATGAAGCAAGACCAGCAGCTGCAAGATATTCCCGTAATTTTTTTGACCGCCAAGAATGATGTTGAAAGCGAACTTCGAGGTCTTACACTCGGCGCTTTGGACTACATCAACAAGCCGTTCTCACCGCCACTGCTGCTTAAACGCATTCAGCATTATCTTGCAATGGTTGAGCAGAAAAAAGAGCTTCAGGCTTTCAACAAGAACCTCAACAACATGGTACGCGAAAAAACTGAGACCATTCTTCAGCTTCAGTATGCAATATTGAGCACAATCGCAAACCTTGTGGAATTCCGCGACGTAAATACAGGCGGTCATATTGAGCGCACACAGCATTATCTTTCGGTGCTGTTAAAAGCCATGAAAGAGCAAGGCACTTATGCAGAAGAAGTCTCGACATGGAAGATTCCGCTTTTGATTCAGTCTGCGCAGCTGCATGATGTAGGCAAAATTGCCATTTCAGACACAATCTTGAAAAAAGAAGGCCGTCTTACACCGGAAGAAACTGAAATAATGATGAAGCACACGTCTTTCGGAGCTGAAATCATCAGAAAAATCTCTATTTCAGCTTACGGCACAGAATTTTTGAATTACGCTGAAATTTTAGCGCAGCACCACCACGAAAAATGGGACGGCACAGGCTACCCGAACAAGCTTAAAGGTACAGACATTCCGCTGCCTGGGCGTATAATGGCAATTGCCGATGTCTATGACGCTCTTGTTTCGACACGCCCTTATAAAAAGCCGTTTACTCACGAAGAAGCAAGCAAAATCATTATTGAAGGCAGCGGTACTCATTTTGACCCGACTTTAGTTGAAGTTTTTAAATCTGTAGCTGATAAATTTCAGGAAGAAAAAGAGACGACGCTTCTCGATTTTATTTAGCCTCATAAGCACACCGTTCTGTGCACAGGCAGCAGACACTTTTCATCAGAAGGTTTCCATGATAAAAGCAGAAATAAAAGACAGCGAACTTAACGCGCATTTAGACAGCATAGAAAAAGACGGAATGAGCATCTTTGTTATGGCAGACGGCCAGTTCCGCGGCGCATTCTTTCATGGAACGCGCTTTGTAAATCAAATGCGCGCAAACCAGAATCTCGGAATTCTTGAAACAATGGTTTTGGGTCAGGCCTGCCTTTGCGGCGCGCTGATGATTCCGACAATAAAAGGACATTCCCGCCTGAGCTTCAGATATGACACAGACGGACCGGCAGCAGGTTTTGCAGTTAATGCCGGAAGCGAAGGTACTGTAAACGGAATGCTGCTGCAAAACCCGATTCCGGTGTTCGAACCTTTGGAAAGCTGGGATTTGACACCGTTTTTAGGCGACGGCACTGTAACAGTTACGCACTTTCTTGAAGGCAAAACCGAGCCGGTCAGCGGAACAGTCGAGATTATGT
>CADBUT010000199.1 GCA_902797925.1 uncultured Spirochaetaceae bacterium | reverse complement strand
CGGCACTCAAAAAGCTTTTGTAAAAGACGATTATTTCTTTTCTGTAAAACAGATAGAAAATTCTTCATGGTTTGCAATTGTAGAAGGCCCTGTTTCTGATTTTTCAAGCCGGTTAGCCGTACCTTTTTATATGATGATTTTAGTTACTGTACTTCTGATTCTTGGTATAGTTGTCTTTAACGGAAATCTTATCAACTCTACAAGACTTAAAGAAGCAAAACTCAGCGAGCAGCTTATTTCTGAAACGCAGAATCTTTTTGTTGCCGCAAAAGAAAATGCTGCAACAAGCCAGGATCAGAGTGCTGCCGTAAAAGAAATTGTAGCAACTATGGAAGACAACAATGCACTGTCAGAAAGCATTTCTGAAAAAATCAAGGACGTTTCTGATGTAGCCGCAAAGACAAATAATGACGTTACCGACGGTGTTGCATATCTTTCAGAGAATGTACGCAAGCTTCATGAAATTGCAGATGCAAACCAGACAACAATAGACGGCATAAAATCTCTCGGCAGCAAAATCAGCAACATCTGGGACATCGTTTCGCTCATCAACTCTGTTGCAGACCAGGCAAAAATCATTGCGTTTAATGCCGAGCTTGAAGCAAGCAGCGCAGGTGAAGCCGGACGTAACTTCCACATTGTTGCAACAGAAATCCGCCGCCTTGCAGACGGTATTATTGACGGCACAAAAGAAATCAAGGAACGCATCACCGAAATTCAGCAGAGTTCAGACAGCCTTATTCTTGCCAGCGAAAACGGTACGGCTAAAATCAACGAAGGCGTAGACAATGCGGCAGTTCTTTCTGAGCGGTTTGAAAGCATAAAGAATGCTTCTGAAATTACGGCTACAAGTTCAGGCGACATTACTACAATAATTCACCAGCAGACAGCAGCAAGCGAGCAGATTCTGATAACGCTCAAGCAGATTGCTTCAGGCGTAGAAAACTTTACAGCTGCAACTGAGCATATTTCCCGGGCTTCAAAGAACCTTTCATCAATAGCTTCGGAACTTAACGACAAAAAACAGGCGGAGACAGAAGCATGAATGAAGAAATAGTAGAACAGATTGTTCAAAAAACAGAGGAAAGGACAGAAATCATCGAAGAAAAAAAGATGATTACATGGCTCATTTTTTCCATAGGAAAGAAAAAATACGCAGTCCGTTCCGGTGATGTAATGGAGATAATCCGCGATGTTTCTGTCTATAAGCTGCCTTTCATGCAGTCTTATATTGAAGGTGTGCTTAACAGGCGCGGAGACCCGTTTACGGTTATTAATCCGCTTGCTTTAATCGGCGAAGAGGACACTACTCCGCCGAAAGAGCCGCTGTTTCTCATACTCAAAAGAACAGATGACGAAATTTCCCTTCATATTTCGGATATTCTGTTCTTTGCAGAAATGGAAGAAGGCGACATGAACATAATTCCGGGTAACAATGAGGAAGGCTTCTTTCTCGGCACACTAGTTTATGGCGGAGATGAGATTCCAGTTATAAACACAAATGCTTTTGAACTGTTAATAAGGAAAGATCTTGGAAGCGCATAACCATTTTACATGCATCGCATACAACACTGTAGATTTTCTCATTCAGAGCAAATACGTTCTTTTCGGCATTTACCTTGACGCAGGACAGGACAGCAATAATATCGTATTTAACCGCGAGACATTGCCGCATATCCGCATCGGACATCTGCTCGAAAAAGAATTTTCATGCGAATCAATAGAAGAATGTAATGTGGTGCTTGTAATGAAAAAACAGGATTTTGCGACCGATGTGTGTAAACAAATCGAGGATTTTACACAGACGGCTTTTCCTATGAGCGGGAACCTCGCAATTTCTGTAAATACTTCGGTTTCAAGCAAAATAATCGATGTTGAGACACTCCGTCTTATTCCGCAGAGTATACGTGAAAGACAGCAGGAATGCGGAATCTGCGCGATAGGTTTTACAAACAAGAAGCAGATTCTTATTTCGCCCGACAATCTGCTGCGGAAATTCTTTGCGGTCGGACTTATAAAGAAAAGGTAGCGTCTGTATGAAGATAATGATTGCGGACGCTTCTGCCATTGTAAGAACGATTCTTGAGCAGAATCTGGCTGAGTATCCGGAAATAAAAATAGTTTCATCTGTCTCTAACGGAACAAAACTGATGAATTCTGTTCAGAACGAAAATGCAGACGCTGTAATTATAGACTTGGGTCTGCCCGGCATTGAGGAACTCGACATTCTGCACACACTCGGAAAAATGATGCGGCTGCCGCTGCTTGTATTTGCAGGAGATCAGGCAGCAGGATTAAAGGCAACGTCCAGCGGTGCAAAAGAATTTATACTTAAGCCTGCTCTAAGCTCTTACGACAAGGCTTTTTTTGATTCTATCGTGGAAAAGCTCAAAAAAATAAGTTCTGTTCCAAGACGTTCTGCAAAAAACACTGAAAAACAGTCTCTGGAACAGGCTAAGAACGAAAAAAGCAGACAGGCTTTTAAAGTTCTCTGCATAGGTGCTTCAACAGGAGGTCCTTCCGCCGTATCTGAAGTGCTCTCCGGGCTTGGCAGCAATTTTCCGCTGCCGGTGCTTTACACACAGCATGTAGAAATCGGAGCAGACAAAAACCTTGCAGAGTGGCTTTCCGGCACATGCAGAAACATTGAAGTAACGCTTGCAAAAGACGGCGAAGAAGCTAAGGCAGGACATGTCTACATGGCACCGGCTGACACTCACCTTGTTATTGATTACGTAAAGCCGAACGGAACGCCTGTTCTGCATCTTTCCAATGAAGCGCCGGAACGTTTTTTGCGCCCTGCCGTAAACAAACTTTTCAGAAGCGCGGCACAGTTTTACAAAAAAAGCTGTCTTGCGGTTCTTCTTACAGGCATGGGAATGGACGGTGCTGACGGCTGCAAAGAAATCTGCAGCAACGGTGGCTGGACTATCGTAGAAGATAAATCTACTTGTGCAGTTTTTGGTATGCCTGCCGCAGCCATTGAGGCAGGTGGAGCAAGGGAAGTATTGCCGCGCGGCGATATTTCAGCGCGTATTTTGGAACTGGTGAAAAAATGATTCAAGAAACAGTACATTTGACACAAGAAGAACTCGACTCTCTCATTGCTCTTTTAACACAGTACACAGGCATTATTCCGCGTTCAAGCCATCTTGAAGGCATAAAAAACTACATCGAAAAAAAACTTAACGAGAAATGTATCAGTGTTCCGGAATATAAGACAAAGCTTATTGCCGACAAAGGGCTTTTTTCTGAGCTTATAAACGAAAGCACCGTAAACGAAACATATTTTTTCCGCGAAGAAAAGCAGTTTTTACTTTTGCGCGACAGACTTTTTCCAATGTGGAAAGCAACGGCAGGCTCTATGCCTGTAAAAATCTGGAGTGCGGCATGTTCTTACGGTGAAGAAGCTTATTCACTTGCGCTTCTTGCAAAAAACTGCGGCGTAAATGCAATTATAACTGCAAGCGACATAAATTCTCAGGTTCTTGAACATTGCAAGGCGGGTGTTTTTAAAGATTCCTCAATACGTTCTGTAGACGGTTCATCATTTAAGAATCTTCTTCTGCCCTACAAGACAGACGGAAAGATTCAGTTTGACCCGGAAATCAAAAGCTGCATAACTACAAAAGAGATTAATCTTTCAAAAATTGACGAAATACAGACAGGAGCTCTGCTTCCAAAAAATCAGAACATTGTGTTTCTGCGCAATGTGTTCATATATTTCAGCCAGAATCTTAGACTTAAGATTCTCAATATTATAGCGGAAAAATGCCTTGCAGACGGCGGACTTCTTTTTGTTTCGATGAACGAAACAGCACAGATTAACTTCAGTGAGATATCGCCGCTGCTGGAAAAAGTCATGGACGGAAGCATTTTTTATTTCAAGAAGAAATCTCGGGAGGTAAAGGCAAATGGCTAAAGTCTCATCTGATATTATAGAAAGTTTCACCGCAGAAGTTCACGAGCTTCTTTCTCTGTCGCGCAAGGACATTATTGCGCTAAAAGCGGCTCAACTTGACGAAGAAACGCTTTCAAGGCTTTTGCGCAATCTTCACACCATAAAGGGAAACGCCCGTATGCTCGAGTTTTCTACAATAGAAAAGCTTGCACACGCGGTTGAGGACATTTATAAGAGCGTAAAAGACGGAAAAATCACGACGACAGACAGACTTATTACACTTGTCTGTGCTGTTGCTGATAAAATAGACGAATGCGTTGTTTCCATTACCAAAAAAGGAACAGACGAAAAAGACATTGAGCTTTATCTTCAATACTGCGACAAGCTTGCAGCCGGAGAACTCATCGACATAGAATCTTTTGTCGCTGAAATTAAAAAGCAGGACAAAAAACTTACGAGCGATGAAGATGATGATCTCAACGAAAATGTCAGTGAAATCCAGTCAATAAGAATAAAACTTTCACGCGTAAACGAGATTATCACTGCATTTGACACGATGATAACGAGGGAATTCCACCTCAAGCATCAGCTTGACGAACTGCAGAAATACGAAGAAACCACAAAAAACCACGAACTTGCCAAAATCCGCAAGCAGTTTGAATCTGACATTTACGCGCTTGAATCTTCGATTTTCAGCGTACAGGAACAAGTCTTTAACCTGCGTATGCTTCCGATAAGCATTGTTTTGAATCCGCTTGAAAATGCAATTGCGCTTGAAAGCATAAACCTTAAAAAGAAAGTTAAATGTGAGATTCCGGCAACAGACATTGCAATTGACAAAGTGATTTTGGAAGAGCTCAGCGACATATTGATGCATCTTGTAAGAAACGCGCTCGACCACGGTATTGAATCACCTAAAGAAAGAAAAGCTGCTGGAAAACCCGAAACAGGCACAATCTCTATAAGCTGTCTGCGTGAGGCAAAGCACATTGAGCTCAAGATAAGCGATGACGGCCGCGGACTCAATTATCCGAAAATCCGAGAGAAAGCAATAAAACTGTACCCTGAGCGGACAGAAGAAATTACAAACATGGGCGACCGCGAATTGTCTCAGTTTCTGTTTCAGTCGGGCTTTTCAACAAAAGACAACGTTACAGAACTTTCCGGCCGCGGTGTAGGACTTGATGTAGTCTGGTCTACAGTTGAAAAAATCAAAGGAAGAATCAAAATTGAGAGCGAAGCCGGCAAAGGCACGTCTTTTATTCTGTACTTTCCGCTTTCGCTTTCAACCTTACAGGGGCTTTTTGTTTACTCAAATGAAGATAAATACCTTATTCCGTCCCAGCATATTGTTGACATCATTTATAGAAAGAAAAGTGAATACGTTACGCTGCAGAATCAAAGCTACATACGCCTTGAAGGACAGCTTATTCCATGCTACTCGCTTTCTTCTCTGTTTGACGAGCAGAAAACTGCGGACAACTACGATGCAGACTCAATTCTCATCGCCGAATACATGGAACAGCGCATCGGTATTGTAGTTGACCAGGTACAGCAGTTCGTCTCTCTTGTCGTTAAGCCGCTGCCAAGAGCTTTTAAGAATTTTTCTATTTTACAGGGCATTGTCTTTGACGAGCATTATGACATTGTTCCGATTCTGCATGTACCGGATATTCTTAAGAAATTCAAGTCTCTGCGCGGCTACGACATAAAGAAGTACGAAGCGGCAACAAAGAAGCGCGTTCAGCACATTCTGATTGTAGACGATTCAGAGACTACAAGGCAGATTGAAAAGTCTATTCTTGAAAACGTTGACTTTGTTGTAGATGAAGCCGTTGACGGCATTGACGCACTCGAAAAAGCAAAATCAAAGCAGTACGACCTTATAATGACAGACAAAGACATGCCGCGCATGACAGGTCTTGTACTTCTGGACAATCTGCGCCGTATGGAACAGTACAAAGATGTGCCTGTAGTAATTGTCTCTGCCGACCAAAGTCCGAAATCGATTACAGAATTCAAGGCTTCAGGCGCAAACGAAGTTATTACGAAAGGCAATTTTGAGCGCGGCAAACTTATAAACACTATCAAAGCCCTGCTGAAAGACTGAAAAGGAGAATAAAAGATGAGCAAAAAAATCCTTATACTTGAAACTTCAGTTACGCTGCAAAAACTGTTTACAACCACGCTCGACAGCGATGACTATACAATTCAGTTTGTTTCAGACGGAAAAGAAGCCGTATACAGGCTTTTTGACGTGCAGCCTGATCTGTTTCTTGTAAACACAGAGATACAGAACCCCAACGGTTTTGAAGTAGTCAGTCTTGTGCGCTCTATAAAATGCTTCAAAAAGCTTGCAATCGGAATGTACTCAAGTTTTCCGACACCGCTGGACGAATCTCTTGCCGCTGCAAGCGGTGCAAATACATTTGTACGCTTAGACCACAAAACGCTCGTGCTTAACATCGATGAGCTTGCTCAAATCTCAAGCGAAAGAATTGACAAAACTGCTGTCTCACAGATGAAAAAAAGCATAGACGATAATTTTCTGCTTCTTCAGGCTACCTCTCTTTTATCGCAGACCGCATACAAGAACGAGCTTTTTTCAAAGCTTTCACAGCTTGCTTCTATTTTAGAGGACATCGAGGAGATGGTAAAATCTCTGCTTTTTCTTATTGCAGAAGCCTGTGAAGTGCCTATAGCCGGACTGTATTTAATTGAAAACGACGGACCGCACGGTTATTACATCTGTTCAGATAATATGCGCGAAAAAGAAATCGAAGACTTTTTAAGCGTGTGCTCTGCTGATTTTGAAAAAGTTCAGCCCGATTACAACGCCTCAAAAATAAGCCCGAAATGCCTTGACCGCAAAGAAGATTTGAACCGCTTCTTTTCGGGTAAAGTACAGCTTTCAAGCTACGAAAGCGAATCGCTTAAAACAAGCGATGAAAGCGAATATTTCGGAAGTGTGCATATTGTTTCGGAAGGAAATATTTCCTCTGAAAAGCAGAATTTATTCTCTTTCTGCGTAAATTCTTCAGGCGACATCTTCAGCAAGGCGCTTATCTTCAAAAAGAAGATGTTCTTTGAAAAGCGCATCAGACGCGCTTTCAGCCGCTTTGTACCAGAACAGATTATAGACAGCCTTGTTTCGCAGACAGATGCCTCAGACGAAAAAATCGGTGTCGGCGAGACACGAGCGGTCGCAATTCTTTTCAGTGATATACGTTCTTTTACGAACATCAGCGAAAAGAACAAGCCGGATGTTCTGGTTGCGTTCCTTAACCGCTACTTCTCTATGATGGTTGATATTATCAAAAAGTATGGCGGCACAATTGATAAATTCATCGGCGATGCAATTATGGCTGAATTCGGCACGCCTGTAAGCTACGAAGACAACTGCCGACGCGCCGTTGCAGCCGCATTTGAGATGCGCGCAATGCTTCCGAATGTAGAAATCGGAGACCTTGTGCTGCCAGACGGAATGGAATTCAACATCGGAATCGGAATCCATTACGGTGATGTAATCGTCGGCTCAATCGGCTCAAAAGACAAGACAGACTAT
>CADBUT010000198.1 GCA_902797925.1 uncultured Spirochaetaceae bacterium | reverse complement strand
GCCTGTAAACGAATTCCAGAAATATTTTGAGACCATGCTTAGTCAGAACGAAGAGCTGAATGCTTCGCTCAATGCAAATTCAAACCGGAAGCATACAATATTGCTTGTAGATGATGATCCTGTGTGTCTCCGCACAATGTCAAGCTGGCTTCAGAACTTTTATCAAGTTGCAGTTGCAAAAAGTGGCGCGGCATGCATTGCTTTTCTTGGCAAGACCAAGCCGGATTTGATTCTGCTTGACTATGAAATGCCTGTGTGCAACGGCGTGCAGACGCTTGAAATGATCCGCAACGAACCAGCTTATGCAGATATTCCGGTTATGTTCTTGACCGGCGTCAGCGACACCGAAAAGGTAAAAGAAGCTCTTAACATGAAACCTCAAGGCTATATTCTTAAGAACACTGACAGAATTGACTTTTTGAATAAGGTAAATGCCCTTTTTGGCAAATAAACCTTACGAATTTCGCTTAGCAGTGCGGGTTCTTCAATATGAACGTTTCTGACAGACGCATAGAGAATCAGGCAAACATCAGAAGGCTTCTGGTGATTGCCCCTTCTTTGGCAATTTATCTCACAACAGAATTTGTGCGCGATTTACGGAAGCTTTTTTTGCCGGAATATACAGAAAAGCTTCTTAGAATAGGCAGCTTTTCCGTAAACGCGTATTTCATTTTTGTGCTTCTTGACGCATTTTTTATAGCTTCTTCGATTGCGGTATTCGTGCTTTCGTTGATTGCGCGCAAAAAGCTTAAAGATAACCAATGGAACGTCTTTTATTATCAGACAGTTCAATCTTACGGGCTTTTGCTTACGTTTGCTGCCTTCATAGCTGTGCTTGTAACGGCGCGCACATTCGGTGTTGCAGATTTTACTTTTGCGTTCATAATAATCGTGTTTACTTCTGCAATATTGTACATCAACAGCATGGTTACAATTCTTGTTGATGTAGTGTGCTTTGCCACTTCGTTTGTGTTCATCAAGCTTTTCAGCATGGCGGGCACGTATGACCCTTATTGGGCGTATATCATCGTCTTCATGCTTATGTCTACAGCAACAGCTTATATCAAGGAACATTATCTGCATGAAACGCTTGAGCGCGAGCGCATGAAGTCGCTGTTTCTTGCAAACATGAGCCACGAAATCCGCACGCCGATGAACGCAATTGTGGGAATGAGCGAACTTGCGCTTGATTTTGACCTTAAAGACAGCGAAAAGAACATTCTGCGGCAGATACGCTCGGCCGGCATAAACCTTGTAGGCATAATCAACGACATCCTCGATATTTCTAAGATTGAATCCGGCAAAATGGAAATTGTTCCCGCTGATTATGACCTTGTGAAACTGATGAACGACATAATGAATGTTGTTGAAGTGCGGCTAAAGGGCAAGCCTGTTGAGCTTATGCTTGAAATTGACCCTGGATTAGCGCGCATTTACAACGGCGACGATATGCGCCTGCGTCAGATTCTCATAAACCTTGCCGGAAATTCTTCCAAGTTTACAGAAAAAGGCTTCGTAAAGCTCCGCGTTGAAGATTTGCGCAAATATCAGGACAAAGACGGTTTGCGCTTCAGCGTGATTGATTCGGGTGTCGGCATAAAAAAAGAAGACATCGGCAAATTGTTCCGCGCTTTTCAGCAGGTAGACATGCAGATGAACCGCTCAAAAGGCGGCACAGGCTTGGGGCTTTCAATCAGCAAAAACCTTGTTACGCTTATGCATGGTTCAATCGGCGTTGAGTCTGAATACGGCAAAGGCTCAACATTTTATGTGAATATTCCGCAGAAGCGTGTTTCAGCAGAAACTTGCGGAGAATCTTACAAGCCTTTGTTTGATGCCGCCGCCGTCTGCAACGAACAGCCCGAATTGCGGCAAATAGGGCTTGCGTTGATAAACAGCGCTGAATATGCGCCGCTGTTTGCAGAAAAGCAGTCCGCGCTTCCTTTCAAAGCACCTGATGCAAAAATTCTTGTGGTAGACGATAACGAAGTGAATCTGCAAGTTGCAGACGGGCTTTTGCAGAAATTCGGCGTGCATTGCACAAAAGCCATGAGCGGTTATCAAGCTTTGGAGCTGCTCAAAAATCAGAAGTTCGACATTGTGTTTATGGATCACCAAATGCCGGGAATGGACGGCGTTGAGACGCTCGAAAAAATCCGCGAATCTGAAGCAAATTTGAGCGGAACCGAAAAGAGCATTGTCATTGCTTTGAGCGCAAATGCTGTAAACGGCGCGCGCGAAATGTTCTTGAGCAAAGGCTTTAACGGCTTTATTTCAAAGCCGGTTCAGAGCAAAGATTTTGCCGAATGCCTT
>CADBUT010000197.1 GCA_902797925.1 uncultured Spirochaetaceae bacterium | reverse complement strand
TGACAAAAGACAGAACCATTTTTCATCTTCAGAAAGCCTGTTCCATGATTCGAGCATCTGCATTGAAGCATCCGCAAAAAGCACAAAACCAAGACAAATAAAGATACATACTAAACCAAGTTTTTTCATTATTAACTCCCCTAAGCCGCATTGATTTCCGGAGCTTTTACTTTTTTATTGTTGTTTTCAACATCAAGCACCACTTCTGGGCATCTTCACTCGGATTATAAAACATATCATCATAAGTCAGTATAGGACTGTCATTCCGTTTTTTTCCAGGGAATTTTATATCATGGCTGAAACCTGATTTTGATTTTTTACCTGGCTTTGCCGATTCATCGTATTTTTTTCTTTCAGCAGCAAGCTCTTTCTGATATGCAGGCAGATCATAATCATAGCGCATATTGTAATAATATCCGCCCAAAGCAAAATGACTGGCAAAATCTTCCCATGAATCATAAGCATTCAAAAGCTGTGCCATCAAAGGCTTTGCAGCTGTTACCGCCCCTTCTTTTGTAAGCCATCCGGCAGCTACACCCATTCTTATAACAGACAAAATTCTGACTGCATCGAAAGCAAGCAGACCATGCTCACCTATTTTGTCTTTGGTTTCCGCATAATAATACAAATCTATAATTTTACCGGTATCAAGACCTTCTGTCGCTGCAATTTCATCTATTGAAGAATCAGGATATTTTTCATACAAAGCTTTGGCTTCCATAAAAGCCTGATTTTCTCCCCAGTCTCCATTTTGGTATTTCTCAATAAGATTACGGATATCCCGCTTTGAATGTAATTTCCATTCACCTTCAAGAAGTTTTCTTGAATTACTACCTTTGTTTTTAGGCTCAGGATTTATAGTTGTTGTACTCATACCTTTTGCGCCAAAAAACGGCTCTGTCAATAGGCAGATCCATTTTTCATCTTCTTCAGTTTTCAATTTTCTAAGCATATTAGAGAAATTTTTGTTATATAACTCTCTTCCGTTTTTATTAAGAAGATCAACACAGGGAATATCTGCCTTTTCTTTTACAATATCATAGTATTCGTGGCTTTCTTCATACGGCAGCGAAACCTCACCGTATCTTATAGCTTTACGCAAAATATACCATTTTTGAGCTTCTTCACTTGGAGTATAGTCAACATCAGCAAAAGTCAATATGTGATTGTTATTCTGATTTTTTGCAGGAAATTTTAAACTGGGACTAAAAACAAGCTTATTAATTACAGATGGATCTGTATATCTTTTTTTAGCATCTTTAATATCATTTTTATATTGTTCAGAATTATACCCGCATACATAAGGATAAAAAATCCAGCCTATTCCAAAGTGAGAGGCAAAATCTTCCCAAGAATCATACGCATTCAAAAGCTGTGTCATCAAAGGCTTTGCTATTTTTAGAGCTTCTTCTTCGGTAAACCAACCGGCAGCTATACTTCCGCGTATAACAGACAGAATTCTAACTAAATCCAAGGCAAGAGCACCATGAGTGCCAAGTTTATCTTTGTTTTCCTTATAAAAATATAAAACTGCAGCCTGATTAATTCCAAGATATTCAGCTTTTACAATTTCATCTATTGAGGAATCAGGATATCTTTCAAATAAATCTTCTGCTTTCTCAAGTTCCCAGTTTTTACCACCCCACGTTCCCTTTTTATAGGCTTCAACAAGATTTAAAACATCATTTTTTGAATGAAACCCCCAGTCATTTTCAAGCCATTTTTTTACGGTTTCTCCACCCTGCGGTTCAGGATTTAAAGTCGTCATACTCAGACTTTCTTCATATAAATACGGTTCAGTCAAAAGACAGAGCCATTTTTCATCTTGAGATAGGGTATCCCATTCTTTTTGTGCTGATGATTGCGCAAAGAGCGCAAAACCGAAACTTAAAAACATTAAAATAATAATAAACTTCTTCATGTGTAACATTGTATATTATTCGATATACAATTTCAATAAAAAAAGAATGTTAACGGGAAAATTTTACAAAGCGGTTTAAAACAAAAAAAGCGAACCAACTAAACAGCTGATTCGCTTTGAGCCACACTGGATTCGAACCAGTGACCCACGCCTTAAAAGGGCGTTGCTCTACCTACTGAGCTAGTGGCCCACGCACTTGTTTTCTCAAGGCTTAAGTAGGATAAGCTAAACAAAAAAAAAAGTCAAGCGTGCACTTAAAAAAAATTTGTTTTTTGGACTTTTTCGAGAAGAAAACAACAGGCATGACTTCTACATGAAAAGCAAAAACGTTATAATCAAGCCATTATGAACAATTTAGCTGAATTTTTACCGCCTTTCATGCATTTCAATGCTGTCGGCGGAGTCAATCTCATTCTGCTGTTAGGTCTTATTCTGCTTTTGGGCGCAATCGGCGGAAGGCTTTTTCAGAAGCTGCGCATTCCGCAGGTTGTCGGCTACATCGTAATCGGCATCATCATCGGGCAGTCGGGCTTTCAAGTGCTCGGCGCGTCTGTTATTACTTCGCTTGATCCAATAAACTCAATAGCGCTTTCGTTGATAGGCTTCTTAATCGGCGGTGAGCTAAAACTCGGTGTGCTAAAGAAATACGGCAAGCAGTTCGTCGGCATTCTGCTTTTTGAGGCAATTGTGCCGTTCTTTGTGGTTTCTACGCTCGTAACGCTCGTCTCTTATGCGTTCACCAAGAACATTGCGGTTTCGCTCTCGCTCGGCCTTGTTCTAGGCTCAATAGCTTCTGCAACAGCACCAGCCGCAACGACAGACGTTCTGCGCGAAAACCGCACGCGCGGCCCGCTTACCACAACAGTTCTCGGAATTGTAGCGATGGACGATGCGGTTGCGCTTATTCTTTATGCGATTGCATCTTCAATCGGAGCGTCACTTTTGGGCGCAACAGGCGGCTCGCTCGGGCACAAAATGCTGATGCTCGCTTATGACGTTTTCGTTTCAATTGCGGTCGGCTCTGTAATAGGCGCGCTTCTAAGCCGCTTTATTCTGAACGTAATGACAGACGAAGGCCGCATCCTTTCGTTCTCGCTCGGCTCAATCTTTTTATGCACCGGCATCTGCACATTCCTCAAGCTTGATACGATTCTTGCGGCAATGTCGGTCGGCTTTTTCATGGTGAATTTCGCGCCTGCAAAGACAAGACCGACATTCGCTCTGGTCGAAAAATTCACGCCGCCGATTTATGTGCTTTTCTTTGTGCTTGTCGGCGCAAAGCTGAACATCTGGAACGTAACGCCGCACCTCGCGCTGATTGCGCTTATCTACATAATCTGCCGCACGCTCGGCAAGTCAATCGGTTCTGTTGTCGGCGCAAAGCTGACAAAAGCGCCAAAGACTGTTGAAAAATATCTTCAGTGGTGTCTTTTAAGCCAGGCGGGCGTCGCAATCGGTCTTTCAATTGCAGGCGGCCACGATTTTGCAGACACAATCGGGCCGAGCATCATTCTCATCATCACGGCGACAACTTTCGTCGTTCAGCTTTTAGGCCCGATATGCGTAAAGCATGCGGTTACAAAAGCAGGCGAATGCGGCCTTGACATCTGCGAAGAAGACATAATGAAGACGTGCAAAGTCTCTGACGTGAAATGTGCCGGAATCAGCATCTGCTCACCGGAAACACCCGCAATCGTCAAAGACACTACGCTTCTCTGCGACATTCTCAATTCGTTCAGCCACAACGTAAACGTGAACTACGCCGTAAAAACGAAAGACAACAAGCTTTCGGGCATAATCACGCTTGAGCATCTGAAAGAATCGCTTCAGTTTCAGGAACTTTCGGACGGGCTCATGGCTCTCGACATTCAGCAGCAAAGCCCGTGCACATGCCGCCCCGACATGCTGATTCCGGAAGTGCTTGAGCTTTTCGAGAAATATGATACAGAAGCGCTGCCTATTACAGATGACGACAACAATGTGCTCGGCATCATCGAAAAACCGATTATCGACCACTACCTGCGCAGCCAGGTTATGGCCCTGCACCAGAAAATAGCGTCGCTGGGGTAAGCGTTCCGGGTTTGCGTTTGAGCTTTTTTTACAAAATAAGCTTTATCAGCAAACCCTGCTAATTTGTGCTTCGCACAAATTAGTGAAGATGCTGGCAAAACGGCGCAGTTTCCTTTCGAAAACTGCAAGGCGCAGCCTGAATAAGTTGCAGACCGGGTTTGCGTTTGAGCTTTATCTACAGAATAAGCTTAACCGGCAAACCCTGCTAATTTGTGCTTCGCACAAATTAGTGAAGATGCTGCGCAAGCAAAAACTGACAAAATCAAGCACAAATTATAGATTCATGATATAATTGCAGCATCGCTTAAAGGAGCTGAACTATGCTTGTAGTAAACGGATATTTTGACGGCAAAGTTTGCGTACCCGACAAACAAATCAGTGAAAAACCTCAAAAAGTAACTATCACTTTTTTGGATGAACCTTTAGAAAAACCTGAAAAGGAAGAAACTTCTGCAAATGACAGAAACGAAAAACTTCGCGCATTAGAAGAAATTCAAGGTCTTTGGAAAAATCATGATAATTCAATGTCCGTAGATGAATATGTAAGAAACATGCGCAAGGGGCGGCAGTTTGATATTTGACAGTGATGTTTTGCCACGCCCCATCAAGTTGGGGCCAGCTGAAAATTGCCGGTGGCTGCGTGGTACAAGACGTCTATGGCGTAAATGGCACCCAGGGCAAAGCTTATG
>CADBUT010000196.1 GCA_902797925.1 uncultured Spirochaetaceae bacterium | reverse complement strand
TGTAAAAAATTCTGGCAAGACAGCGAATGAAATTATTGAAGTTCTGCTTTCTGACTTGAACCGCCCTACAGGTTCAACTGCAAGAGAAGACGATGTAACTTTGCTTGTATTAAAAAGGGAGCGGATTGAAGAATCCAAAGAAGAAATAGAAGAACTGGGTGATGTCTAATAAGTTCTAAAAATGTCATTTTCGGGTGTGACCCGAAAATTTATTTTCTTATAATGCAACAGATTGCCGTGTCAAGCACGGCAATGACATAAATCATTTAGACGTCCCCAGCTTGTGGTCTAGCCCAGAACTTTCTTTACTATTGCAGAGAGCTTTTCTGTTGTAAACGGCTTTACAATCCAGCCTGTAGCTCCGGCAGCTTTGCCTTCCTGCATTTTTCCGTCCTGGCTTTCTGTTGTCAATGCAATGATTGGAACGAACTTGTATTCAGCTTTTTCGCGCAATGCTTTTATAAGCTCAATTCCGTTCATGTTCGGCATATTTATATCAGTTATAACCAGATTGCATTGAGATGCTTCTGCTTTTTTCAAACCGTCCAGACCGTCTTCTGCTTCTACAACCTCGTAACCTTCTTCTGCCAGAACAAAAGAAATGCTCTTGCGGATTGAAATCGAATCATCGACAATCAAAATTTTCTTAGCCATCTTTTCCTCCTTAAAACAGCTGCTTTTTCTATGATGCACAACAGCTAACTGCTGATATTATACCACATTAATTGCAATGGCGCATTACTTCTTCTGCAATTTTTTCAAGACTTACAACTTCGTCGGCGGCATTCAGCTTGATTGCTTCCGCCGGCATTCCGAAAACTACGCAGGATTTTTCGTCCTGCGCAATGTTGAATGCGCCCATCTCATGCATTTCAAGCATTCCCTTTGCACCGTCGTCGCCCATGCCGGTCATAATTACGCCGACAGCGTTTTTGCCGGCATAGCGTGAAGCAGAGCGGAAAAGCACGTCAACAGACGGTCTGTGTCTTGAAACGAGCGGACCGTCCTTGACTTCTACATAATATCTAGAGCCGCTGCGCTTTAAAAGCGTGTGCTTGTTTCCGGGCGCAATCAGCACACGTCCGCGTACAACTGAATCGTTGTCCTCTGCCTCTTTTACGTTGACTTTGCACAGAGTATCCAGCCTTTCAGCAAAAGACTTTGTAAAGTTTTCGGGCATGTGCTGTACAATAACCATGCCCGGAGCATTTACAGGCAGCATCTCAAGAAAAACGCGCAGGGCTTCCGTGCCGCCGGTTGAAGCGCCCACAACAACAACTTTTTCCGTTGTATCGAGCACCAGATGATTTGGGTCTGGCTTTTCCATTATTACGTCGGCACTGAGCTTAGGCTGCACTGTAACAGACTTTAAAGCTTCGTTCATGTTTAGCGTTAATCGCTTAACCTTGTTTTTAGCAAGATACGCAGCTCTGATGGCGTCGCAGATGTGAATGCTTGATTCTTCAAGAAAGCGTTTTGTGCCCATTTTGGGTTTTTGAATCAATTCAACGGCGCCGTACTGCATTGCGTGAAGCGCGTTGTCAGAGCCGTCTTCAACCATGCTTGAGCAGATAACCACCGGAATCGGTTTTGTGCTCATAAGCTGGCGCAAAAATGTAATGCCGTCCATCCGCGGCATTTCAATATCAAGAATAATTACATCAGGCTCAAGCGTGGCAAGTTTTTTCTGCGCAATCAGCGGGTCGCCTGCAGTGCCAATTACCTCAAAGTCCTTTCCATTAGACAGAATATTTGTCAATGTTTCGCGCACAACGGCTGAATCATCAATAATCATCACTTTAATCATAGCGCTTTAATCACCTTTTTATAGACAGTTGGAATACAAGTGCGCAAAGGCAGATCCATAGAAAATATGGTTTCTGAATGACCCAAAAACAAATAACCTTCAGGCTGAAGATATTTCATGAATTTCATGATAACTTTTTCCTGCGTTGCCTTGTCAAAATAAATCAGCACATTCCGGCAGAAAATAATATCATATACTTCCGGCATACGGAAATCAGCATCCATAAAGTTGAGCCTTTTGAAAGAGACGTGCTTTCTAAGTTCAGGCTTTATGCGTGCGCAGTTCATCTCCTGATTAGTGCATTTCAAAAAATATGACTTTTTCAGGTGCTGCGGCAGCTGCTCAACAAGATCAAGGTCGTATACTGCGTTATAAGCCTTATCAAGCACATTAGTCGAAATGTCTGTGCCCGTAACCTTGAAATTCACAATCTTTCCGGGATTGTTTTTCATAAATTCTGAGATAACCATCGAGATAGTGTAGGGCTCTTCGCCTGAAGAACAGCCGGCTGACCAGATTTTTATGGTGTTTTTCTTCTGCGCAAATTCGGGCAGAATCTTATTTGTAAGATACTCAAAATGCTCGTTTTCCCTGAAAAATTCGGTCTTGTTTGTTGTCAGCACATCAATCATGAGTACAAGCTCATCTGAGTTTTTGCTGTTGAAGACATAATCAATGTATTCGCTGAACGAATTCATCTTGAGAACTCTGAGCCGCCGCATCAGTCTTGACTGCATCATTATGCGCTTTGTAGCAGGCATTTTGATGCCGACAGTTGATTCAATATATCTGGCGATGGTCTGAAATTCTTTGTCGCTCAATTCCTGTGCATACTGAACCGGATAATTTGATACCTGCATATAAGTCCTTATTCGGCAGTCTGCTTTGCTGTCATGGCTGAAGTATTTGCAATTTCCATGTTCTTAACAATATCAGACAGCTTGTATATATCAAGTATCAGTGCAACAGAACCGTCTCCGAGAATAGTTGCGCCAGAGAAACCGAATGTGTTTTTGTACAAACGTCCGAGCGGCTTGATTACAGTCTGGTAATTGCCGATTACCTTGTCTATTACAAGCCCGATTCTGGAATCCTGGTCGTTGACGATGATAATCTGTTCCATTGCAGGAAGCGGATCGTCTATCTCAAAGAAAGTTCTTAAATCAATGTAAGGAATAACTTCGTTGCGGATATTAACCGAAGCACAGAGTTTTGTATTTTCCGGACGTTCAAATTCAAGACATTCAACAACATTTGAAAGCGGCACAACAAAAGATGCATTACCGATTTTAACAAGAATTCCTTCAATAATGGCAAGCGTGAGCGGAAGCTTCAGTGTAAACTTTGTGCCTTTGCCTGTTTCAGTTGTAGTAGAAACAGTGCCGCCAAGTGCAGTTATGTCTTTCTTTACAACGTCCATGCCGACGCCGCGGCCCGAAACCGAAGTAACCTGAGAGGCTGTAGAAAAGCCCGGCTGAAAAATCAGCTCGTAAATCTCATTGTCTGTCAGCTCGTCATTAGCGGTTATTACGCCGCGTTCAATAGCTTTCTGCCGGATGGCCTTTTTGTTAAGCCCTGCACCGTCATCTTCAATTGTAATAGAGACAAACGCACCGTTATGCTCTGCCTTGAGCGTAACTGTTCCCTGCGATTTCTTGCCCGCGGCTTCGCGTACAGCCGGTGTTTCAATTCCATGGTCAACAGAGTTTCGGATAAGGTGAACAAGCGGGTCATTGAGCTTTTCGATAACGGTTTTATCAAGCTCTGTTTCTGCGCCTTCTGTAACAAGCTCAATGTCTTTCTTAAGGTCTTTTGAAAGGTCTCTGACGAGCCGTCTGAACCTTGAGAAGATTGTGCCGATCGGCAGCATACGCATATCCATGGTCGTGTCACGCAGCTCAAGAATAAGCCGCTCGCCCTGTTCTGCAAGCGTAGAAAGCTCGCCGTTCTGAATAGACTGCGAAAGCTGCCCGAGTCTTGCGTTGAACGTAACAAGCTCGCCTACAAGGTCAATAAGCTTGTCAAGCTTTTCAGAGTTAACCTTTATAGTCTGGCTTGAAGTTTCCTGCTGCTTCTTTTCCTGCAGTTCCCGCAAGTGCTTCTGCTCTGCAAGAGCTGCCTGCATTGTTTCTTTTGAAACAACTTTTGAATCAGTAAGAACCTGTCCGATTGTCTTGTGGGCAGAAATAACTTCGTTGATAACGTCTGCTGTGGTTACATTGCGCTCAACAAGGATTTCACCGATAAGTTTCGGCTGGTCGCCCTGATCTTCGTCAACCGTAATGTGCTTAATCTGAACAGTACTGGATGAATCAAGAAAAATGAAAACGTCTTTTAGATCATCTTCTGTTGCTGTTGTAGTTATGATGATTTCCCATGAAAGGTAACATACAGTCGGGTCAATATCGTTTAGACGCGGAATTTTTGAAAAGAACGGCGTAATAGAGCATTTACCCATGCCCTGCAGTTCCTCAAGAAGTGCAATCGGCCGCGTGCCGTTTTTGAATACGTCTGCAGCCGGTGCAAAATGAATACGCCATGTGGATTCTTCTGCTTTTTCAGCGGGTTTTGCTGTTTTCTGCGGCTTAGGTTCAGGCTCTTTTTCTTCTACTTTTGGCTTTTTGCTGTGCTGCTGAACATAAAGCTTGAACACGTCTATAAGATCTTTTGACTCGTTCTCGTTGTCCGGGTTGTCAGGCTCGTCAAGCAGCTTTCTGATGTGGTCTCTTGCGCTCAATGTATGTGTAATTAGCTCAGGCGTAACGTCAACTTCTCCGTTCCTTATACCGTCAAAGGCAGACTCAACCTCGTGTGTAAAGTGAGAAATTGCATCGAAACCGAACATGCCGGAAGAGCCTTTGATTGTGTGCATAATACGGAAAACGGCTTGAATTGTTTCAATGTCTTCAGGATTGTTTTCAAGCTCCAAAAGCAGGTCTTCGAGTTTGTCTAATAAATCATTTGCTTCATCTAAGAAGATCTCGGCCATTTTATCCATCATGACGCAATCCTTATTTTTTCAGAAATTTGATTGATGATAACTTCATCATTCAATTCCATTTTAGATATTAAGCCGGCAGCAAAAAGCCGTTTTTTTACCGGTTGGGTGAAAGTTCCTTCAAAAACAATTTCCTTGCTTTCTTTTTTTGCCTGCGCGCAAAGAGCATAAAGCAGCTGTATTATTGAAGAATCTAAATCTTCAAGAGAAGAAAAATTTACGCATATCGTAGGGAATTCTTTCAGCAGCTTTAGCATGGCATTTTTTATGTTTTCAGCGTCGCTTACAGAAAGGTCACCTTTCAGTGAAAGTCTTCCGCTGTTTTCAGAATCACTCATTGCATCCTCCGCTAATTGAGCAGCCAAAAAAAGACAAATCTCAACTTATATAGTTTATATGCTAAATAACGAATTTTCAAGTTTTCTTTTTTAAAGGGAAGGCGTTTTGCAATAGCTTAATTTACGGAATGAGCTTTATCGAGCAAAACGGCCAAGTTTTGCTAGCGCAAAACTTGAAAGACGGTTCACACCTGGCGCACTTTTGAGGGCGTGTGTACATGAACCGATGAAGGCGATATGTGTACACAAACTGCCGGTTTTTGTGCAAACAAAAAGCGGCGCTTTTCGCCGGATAAGCTTTGCTTGTAGATTATACTCTTGCGAAAAGAAGATTGCTTCGTTGCTACGCTCCTCGCATGATGGGGCAGGGGCTGCTGCGAAAACAAGGACGAAGTTTTTGGGCTTTACAAGGTCGGCGGAAAGTAGTGATTTGCGGATGCGGACTGCCTCATGGCTTGCCATGTGAGCAGTCCGACGGACGCAAAGGAACGGATTTCCGCTATCCTTGCGGTTGCTTTATCTCAATTCTTGGGTTATCATTAAAGAGCAGTAATGCAAAATTATGGAGATTTCTATGTCTGACGAAACAAATGATGCTTTTTTGACTTTTGTGCTTGGCGATGTTGCTTATGCAGTTGATGTATGTTCTGTGCGTGAAGTGCTGACTTACGAAACTGTTACACGTGTTCCACGTACAGCCGCATATCTAAAGGGCGTCTTGAACATCCGCGGAACGGTGATTCCTGTTATTGACCTTAGAATTCTTTTTAATATCCCGCAGACTGCAAAAGAAGAAGCCAGTTCCATAATTGTGTCAGAAGTTCACCTGCCTGACGAAGCTGAAATGGTTTTTGGCTTTATTGCAGACGCAGTTGAAAACGTGAACCATCTTAAAGACGTTTCTGCCGCCGTAGACGGCACGCAGGCGTTAGATATGATACACAACGAATTCATCAAACGCGTCGGCTCTGTCGGCGACCGCTTTGTGCTTATTCTTGACATGGAAAAAATCATAAAATACATGGAAGAAGAGCTTGCCGCAAATGTGCCTGGTGCGCATTAGACGTTTCGGGTGCGCATAAGCTTAATCTATGGAATAAGCTAAATCTGGCGCACCGCTGCAAGTTTCCGCTTCGCGAAAACTTGTTAAGTCTTTGTTAAGTCTTATCGAGCAAAACGCCCAGATTTGCCTTATGGCAAATCTGGTAACGGGTGCACAACGTTGCTACGTTTTAAGCTTAATCTATGGAGTAAGCTAAATCGGAGATTTCATGAAAAAGATTAACTCACGAAGTGGAATATTGCCAGGGGCAATCATAATGGTAGCTCTATTTTTTATCTTTGATAAGCTTAATGCAAATAGAGATTTTTATATTATCACATTAGGATTGGTTACTGTTATTGTTGAATTTTTCACTTCTCTTATTTGTGATTATAATAGGAAAATCAATAAATTCAAAAGACGAGCTATAACTACTATAATATTTTTAATTGCAGTAATTATCGTTTCAATAATAAAAGTAAAAAATAATATAGATGATATGGCATATTTTATAATTGTTGGAATTTTGAATATTATTGTAGCTATTTGTAGCTGACATTTGTTCAAGTTTAAATATTTACCCCAGTCAGCTAGGAAAGGCATTCCTAGCTAAGCAAGA
Source organism: uncultured Spirochaetaceae bacterium (assembly GCA_902797925.1). Taxonomy (GTDB): domain Bacteria; phylum Spirochaetota; class Spirochaetia; order Treponematales; family Treponemataceae; genus UBA1240. Next base: position 193 of record CADBUT010000196.1, on the reverse strand, counting down.
ACGCCGTTCTTAGCTAAAGCATTTGCGTTTTGCAATGGGATTAATCTTGCAAAACGCCTAGGTTTGCCTTACGGCAAATCTGGTAACGGGTGTATAACGGTTCACTTCTTGAGCGTGTACAACGGCTTGCAGAACAGCTGAAAGCCGAGCCTGTTTTGCAATAGAATAATCTTCCCCTTAAAATCAGAACCAC
>CADBUT010000195.1 GCA_902797925.1 uncultured Spirochaetaceae bacterium | reverse complement strand
CTTTATAGCCTTCTACAAAGCTTACAGCCAGGCGCAGTGAATTGCTGTTTTTACCTTTCGGACTTCCGTTAATTATCAGTACTTTCATTTTTAATATCCTCCAATTTTTTAATGCAATACTCACACCATTCACGAAGCATCTGTTATGAATTGCTGTAATTTCTTTTATAGCATTCCATATTCTAATATATTTTTGATATCTTTAATCAATAAAGAATGCACTTGCGGCGTCTTCATCTTTTCAAATGGAAGTTCATCTACTAATTCGATTTTATCCATTTCATAATTTGGAATCGTAGTTAATTCTTTTATATTACAGAAATATTGTATTCCATAAGACAAGCCTTTATCAGATAAAATCTCATAAATATAAAGAGGATAATAATCTGCTTGAATTGCACCAGTCTCTTCGTATAATTCTCTTTTTGCTGCCTGTACTGGCGTTTCTTCCGGCTCTATCTTACCGCCAGGACAATCCCATTTATCGTTTCCTTTAAGATGACATATAACCCACTTGCCTTGATATTTTGAAATCAACGAAACATATTGAATGTTAAATTCGAGTATTTTTGTCAGCGGATAAGTATTATTTAATTCAAACATTTTTTCTCTCTTTGTTTATATATTTTCATGTTAGCACGTTCACTTAGCATTTGACAAGAATAAAATTATGCAATATATTGCATATATGAGCATAACAACTGACCAGATTCTGGAAGTAATGCCGCCGCAGAACGGTTTGTTCGGGCTGCTGTTTGCGTTTATGAACCGGCTTCAGGCGGCAGGCGACGCCTTTTATGATGAAATCACCTGCAAGCAGTTTTTCCTTTTGGCGTGCATGAACCTTTACCCCGATGAAGCGCCGACCGCAAACGAGCTTGCCGAAACCATGGGCTGCTCGCGCCAGAACGTAAAAGAAATTCTCAACGGTTTGTGCAAAAAAGAGCTTGTCACGCTTGTGCAGGACGAAAACGACAGGCGCAAGCAGCGGATTTATCTGACGGAAAAGCGCAAAAAGCTGGCTGAAAAATATCAGCAAAAAGAAATGGAGTTTATGAAGCTGTTATATGACGGAATTTCAGATGATGAAATCCGCTGTGTTTATAAAATAATTTCCAGAATGGAAAAAAATCTTTTGAAGCAGGAGCTTAAAAAATGAAATCAATCGTAATTTACAACAGCCAGACAGGATTCACGAAAAAGTATGCCGAATGGATTAGCGAAGCCGCCGCATGTGAATGCGTGGAATTCAAACAAGCCGCAAAGCTTAACCTTGCAGATTATGACGCAATCGTATTCGGCAGCTGGTGCATGGCAGGCAACATTGCAAAACTGCCCTGGTTCAAAAAGCAGATGCCCGCTCTTGCCGCTGCCGGCAAAAAGCTGATTGTCTATGCTGTCGGCGGAAGCCCTGAAGAAAATCCGGATGTTACCGCTGCAATAAATAAAATTTTCACTGACGAAGACCGCAAAACCGTAAAGATTTTTTACTGCCCGGGCGGTTTCAACTATGAAAAGATGAACGGAGCTTCAAAGCTTATGATGAAGATGTTTACGAAGGTCCTCGCTTCAAAAAAAGATGCAACTGAAGACGAAAAGAAAATGGCAGAGATGATTTCTCATTCTTATGACATTTCTGACAAAAAATACATTGAGCCGATTCTTGCGGAGCTTAGATAATGAAGAAATTTTCCTTAGTTTTTGCCGGTCTGATTCTCTCGGGCTTTATCGGTTTTCAGGTTTTTTCTGCATCAATTAGAAAAAGTCTTGCATCTCTTGAAAATGCCGCAATAAACATGAACGATGCTGCTGACGGCGTTTACAGCGGGCACAGCGAGCTTGGGCCTGTTTCGGTTGATGTGCAAGTGCATGTGGAAAACCACCGGCTTACAAAAGTTGATTTAATCCGGCACGCCTGCGGTCTTGGCCGCCCGGCAGAAGCAATCACCGAGAAAATGGTTGAGCAGAATACATTTGACGTTGATGCCGTAAGCGGCGCAACTGTTTCAAGCGAAGTAATCAAGAACGCAGTAAACAAAGCTTTGAGGTAACACGATGGAATTCCAAAAAATTCAAGTGAAAAAGAAAATTCCAGAAATTCTGATTATCCTTCTTTTGATTATTGTCTCTCTTTGCGGACTTCTTTCGCTTGATTTTGATAATGCACATTCATATGTCAATCAATTTGGTGATGAAGTAAAACTCTTTGGCAGCGGAATCTATAAAGATGATTCATATTTTAAGGCAGCCATATTTATAGGCACTGATTTATGCGTTTTGTTTTTCGGTGTGCCGCTTTTTATAATTTCTTTCATAAAGGATTTTCGGAATCACAGTGTCAAAACTAAGATGCGCCTTATTTCAATAGAGGCAATAAGCCTTTATTACGCAATCAGTTTATGTACCGGCGTAAAATACAACTGCCTTTTTCTGTTATATGTTATCCTCTTTTCGTTGCTGTTCTTTACGCTGATAAAAGAAATGAAAAGTCTGAACGGATGTAAAGTTCTGTATGATATAAAAAAGTCTGATGCTGTTTTTCTGATAATTTCCGGAGTTTCACTTTG
>CADBUT010000194.1 GCA_902797925.1 uncultured Spirochaetaceae bacterium | reverse complement strand
TGGGGTGAAAACGATACTCTAATTAAATTTTAAGGAAGGCGTTTTGCATAAGCTTAACAGAAAGCTAAGCCGCTGCAAAACGCTGAAAAAAGGGTTGGTTCGCCCTTAAGATTTCATTGAACTTGTGTCTTAAGCTTGTCTTTTGAAGAGATTTCTTGCTCAAGAACGGCCAGTGCGCGTTTTGCCTTGTCGTCGTTGAAGCGGGCGTAGACTTCTTTCATCAGCGCGTATGCTTCTTCAAGCTCGCCGTTTGCCTGAAGCAGCACAGCTTTGTTGTAGCCCGCCTCAAAATAGCCTTTGTTTTCATAAATGCGTTGAAATTGCTCAATGGCAAGGTCAATCTTGCCGAGCTGGGCGTTTGTGCTTGCCGTCTTCATGGTTGTGTCTTTGTGGAAAAGCAGTGTCAGCGCAACGTCTTCTGTGTACGGCAAAAAATCCTTGACTATGCTCTTTGAAAGCTCTTTCACCTTAGAAATTGCCATGTCGGCTGCTTCAGGCACAAAGCTGCGTTCCGGCGTCGGTTCAGAAGAGACTGTGTATTTCGCTTCGCGGTTGTCAAGCAGTGTGTTCGTTTTTGTTTCAAGCACGGAATAAACAACTGAAACAGTGATGTCTCGCCAGTAATATGTTGTGTGCCGCACGTTGCCGCCTTTTTTGTCTGTTGTCTGACGCTGCTCTTTCTGAAGCGCGGTGCCAAAATAGGTGAGACCGCCAGTTATCACAAGGTCTGCCGGTGCTTTTTTGCCGGCGGCTTCTGCCTGTGTCACTTGCCTTGAAGGAACAACCGTGAATCTTCCGGTCTTTTCAAAATCATTTATAAGCGCGTCTGTGATGGCGGCCATTACCCGCTGCTCGTCGTCAACTTTGAGCGGGTTGCTCGTAAGGCCGTCGATATTTCTGTATAGATTGACATTGTAAGTGCCGTCGTCAAGAAGTTTTGCCATTTCAGCTGAACCCTTAAAAGGCATGACCGCAACTGTCGTGGAATTCTTTACATCAAGGACTGCCGGGCGTTCGATTTTGGTTTCAACTTCTGTCTGGCAGCCTGTGAAAATCAGAGCCGCACAAAGTGCAGCTGATATTATGCTCAAAACTGTCTTTTTCACTGTTCTCTTCCTCTTAATCTGTAGTCTGTTTACATTATATCATAACTATCGGAATTTTTGGAGATTATTGATATTTGCAGTATTAAAAATTTGTTGTTTTTTATCAAAAAACTTTTAAGTTTATTTTTTTAAAACCGATATACATAAAGAAGAGAAAGGCTTTATCTGAGTCTTTATAGGAGAACTTATGATTAAAAGTGATGCAGTGGCATTACGCCTGAATGATTTGTTGTGTAAAGAAAATGAATTGCTGAATGTCATTTTAACAGAACAGCGCCTTATTCGGGAAACAGTTAAAACCCGTGAATGGGCACAGCTTGATGCGGCGATTTACCGTATTCAAAAAGTTTCAGATGAATTCAAAAATCTTGAAACACAGCGCCTTGAAGTTCTTTATCAGTTTACTGGCGATGAATCTCTTGATATTTATCAGATTTCTCACATGTTCTCTCTTGATATGCGTCAGACATTATTGGAAAGTTTCAGACTTATGCGCCAGAAGCTTTCTGTTTCTAAAATAGAGAACAATGCACTTTCTGAGTACATACGTGTTACAAAAGATTTCCTTCAGGGAGTCTTTGACAACGCAGTGCCTCAGGCAAGAAGCACTGTTTATTCAAATAAGGGAAAAGTAATCAAGGCAATGCCTGATTCTCTGGTGCTTGACCAGATTATGTAGTAAAGGTAAGAGCTTGCTTTGCAAGGTCTTTTAAAATATATGCAGTTTCAAGAAGTGGTGGGGCTTAAACTGTCAACGTGTAGATAAGAAGAATGCGCGCTTAAAAAGGAGTTTATTATGGCGTCTTCATTTGCAGGAATAGAATTGGGAAAAAGGAGCTTGATGGCTCAGGCTCAGTCAATCAACACAGCGGGTCACAACATTTCAAATGCTGATACAGAGGGTTATTCACGCCAGCGTGTAAAGGTACGCGCTTTTGACCCGCTTTACAGACCTGACTTGACACGTGAAAACACACCAGGACAAATCGGGCAGGGTGTCACCGTAGAAAGCGTGGAACGCATCCGCGACATCATGCTCGACAAGCGCATTGTTGCCCAGAGCAATCAGGAAAGCTACTGGGGCACACGCGAAAAATATTATGTAATGCTTGAAAATATCTACAACGAGCCGGATGATGTTTCTATCAGAACTACAATGGATAAATTCTGGGAATCATGGCAGGAGCTTTCGCTTTATCCTGAATCTACAGCGGCCCGCATGTCTGTAGTAAGCCGTGGCGATTCGCTTGTAAATTCAATTCATAACCGCTACATCGGCTTGATGGGTATCGGTAACCTTTTGAACGGCGATATCGAAAGTTCAGTTCGTCAGGTAAACGACATTGCAAACCAGATTGCAGAAGTCAACAAAGAAATCGTAAAGTCAAAGGCAATGGGCGACAACCCTAACGATTTGCTTGACCGCCGCGATTTGCTCGTTGAAAAGCTTTCAAGCCTTATCAACATTACAACTGATGACCGTGACGCAGATGAATTCATGGTTCATCTTGACGGTCACATCCTCGTTCAGGGCGGCGTTGCAAGAAATTTTGCAGTTGAGCCTTTAGTTGAAAACAACGGCTATTCAAAGGTTATCTGGGCTGATACAGGAAACGATGCTGTAATCACAGGCGGCTCGCTCGGCGGCTTAATCGAATTGCGCGACGTTGACGTGCGCGAAGAATTGCAGAGCCTTAACACGATGGTTATGAACTTTGCAGACTTGGTAAACGACGTTCACCGCAATGCAATCGGTGCAAACAACGTTACAGGCCTTGATTTCTTTGTTGAGCAGCCTTTCGTTACAAACGTAAACGGAAACTACGACCGTAACGGCGACGGCGTTGAAGACACATCTTATGTATTCCGCATGAGCGGCAAGAATTCGCTTATCGCTACAGAGCAGGTTGGTCTTGAAGGCTTCATCACAATTTCTGGCAAGACTAACAACATTCAGATTCCGTATCACGCAACAGATACAGTAGACGACATCGTAAAGCGCATCAACGACTACGACGGCGAAGTAAAGGCTTATCTTGACAAGAACAACAAGCTTGTTCTTAAGGCCACTGCATCTTATGCAATGGAAAACCCTGATTTCGTTATCCGCCACGTTGAAGATTCAGGCCACTTCCTCGTTGGTTATGCTGGTCTTTTGAGAGCACGCGGTGAAGCTGGTGCTTACGACTTCAACCGTGCGGACGCTGTAAACGCGCTTGTTGCAGATACAGCAGAAATCGTATCAGGCAAAATCGAAGGCGGCGCACAGTTCGCAGTTGCACCTGTAGCAAATCCTTCAGGCTATTTTACGATTAATCCGGCAATCAAGAATGATGTTCTTTCAGTTGCTGCTTCTTATCCGATTCACAACACAAGCCGCGAAGACGGCGACGGACGTGCAGCTCTTGAAATTGCATCTTTGAGAAATTCAGAAGTGATGATTGGCAAAGCTAAGACTTTTGATGATTACTTTGCACAAACAGTTACAAACGTCGGTCTTAAAGGCGAGCAGGCTGAAATGAACCTTATGAGCCAGATGGCAATTATGGAAGATTTGCGCTCGTTGAGAGATTCAATTTCAGGCGTAAACATCGATGAAGAGCTTGCAGACATCATCAAGTTCCAGCACGGCTATAACGCGGCTGCAAAGTTCGTTACTGTAATCGATGAAATGCTTGATACAGTAATCAACCGCCTCGGCGTATAAGCTTTAACAGTTGCTCTTGATAGGAGAATTAAATGAAAAGAGTAAGTTCACATATGGCTAACAGAGATGTGCAGTACAATCTGCGCACTCAAGAATCGCGCTTCAACAAGGCACAGAACCAGATGGGTTCACAGCGCCGCATTCAGTCTTTGCGCGACGACCCGCTTGCAGCCGGCCATCTTGTAAGATATCAGTCTTATTCAAACAGACTGAACACTTTTGAGCATAATGCTCAGATTATAACTGATAGTTATTCAGTTTCTGAAGGCTATGTAAACCAGTCTCTTCAGCTTATGCACCGTGTCCGCGAGCTTGCTGTTCAGGGCGCAAACGGCACATATACTCCTGAAGACTTGAAGAACATGTCTACAGAAGTTGACGAACTTTTGAAAGAGCTTGTGCTCAACGCAAATGCCACCGGACCGGACGGCACTTCACTTTTTGCCGGAACTAGAAGCAACACAACGGCTTTTGACATTGTTTACGGTTCAGTTGAAGGTTCCGGCGACATGCTTATTACAAGCGTAAACTACAACGGCAATGTTGAAAGCAAGAACATTGAAGTTGACGAAGGCCAGTATCTTGAAACAACTGCATCCGGCAGCCGCATTTTCTGGGCAGAGCAGCAGGCGCTTTATTCTATGCGCGATGCAACTTCTTACATTGTGCCAGAAGATTCAGTAATTTCAGTTGACGGCAAGCAGATTAAGCTTAAGGCAGGCGACAACGTTTATGCAATCATCGCCAAGATTAACGATTCAGGCGCCGCCGTAAAAGCAAACCTTGACCCTGTTACGAACGGCCTTACATTGAGAACGACCGATGCAAGGCAGCTTTGGCTTGAAGACCTGAACGGCGGCAACACATTGAACGAGCTTGGCCTTATCAAAGACTCAAGCCAGAGACCGCCGAACAACATCAACCCGACAGCAAACCTTTCGGGCGGTTCATTGTTCGATTCAGTTATCGCTTTGCGCAATGCAATGCTCGTAGGCGATCAGGAAGCCATCGGCGGCCGCGTTCTCGGCGCAATCGACCAGGGCATTTCAAGCCTGACAGGCAACCTCGCCGAAAGCGGTGCAAAATTTGAGCGCGCAGAACAGAACCTTGCACGCATCTCAAATGAAATTGTAAAAGTTGACGGCATGATTTCAAGAGAGGGCGATTTGGACATAACACAGGCAATCACAGACTTGAAGATGCTTGATTACGTTCAGCAGGCAACAATGAGTACAGCCGCAAAGATGTATAAAAATACACTTTTGGATTATGTAAAATAATTTAAGACAATAGAGCGGTGTAAGTTTTTCTTGCACCGCCTTTTTCTATTTAAAAGTTATTGCCGTGCTTTATAAGCCGGCAGGCTTTTCAAACAATTCTTTTTTTATAAGGCGAGAATATGGAAATTGCAACCAAAACAAATGGAACAATAACCATCGAAGAAAATCAGATTTATGAAGTTCCGAGCGGTCTTTTCGGTTTTGAAGAATACACAAGCTTTGCCATGTATGAGGCGGAGCAGAAACCGTTCTTGTGGTTTCAGTCTTTGCAAGACAAGAATCTCTCATTTTTGCTGATTGATCCGTTCGCATTCTGCTCAGATTATGAGCTTGATATCGATGACGAAAGCTTGAAGTCTATCGGAATTGAATCTCCTTCTGATGTGATTGTAATGTCAATTGTTACAGTTCCTTGCGACGGTTCGCCGATTACCGCCAACCTGCAAGGCCCGCTCATCTTTAACAAGAAGAACAACAAATGCATTCAGGTTATTTCGTGTGACCCGAGATGGTTTACAAAGCATGATATTTTTGCTGAAGCGGCAAAGAGAGGTGGTTCATGCTGATATTGACACGAAAAACAAATGAAAAAATCAGAATCGGAAACGACATAACCATAACGATTATTGAAGTGCGCGGCGACCAGGTAAAAGTGGGCGTTGAAGCCCCAAAAGACGTGAAAGTTTTCCGCCAGGAAGTCTTCAACGCCATTCAAAACGAAAACCGCGCCGCCGTTGTCAATACCGCCAACCTCGACGCGCTTTCTCAGTTTTCTTCTATTAAAAAGGAATAAAACTAAAATCCAGCCGCCTTTAACCCTCTGAAAGTGCCGTAATGCGCCAGCTCAGAGGGTGTTTTTTTAGTCTGATTTAATGTATAATGCTGATAAAAGGAGCGTGCTATGAGAAAAAGTTTATTCTGCTTGTTTTTAGTCTTATTAACATTGCCGCTGCTTGCAAAACCTCAGCAAGAAATTGTTGAAGAAAGAGATTGGAGCTGGCTAAATGATGAAAAATTAGCTAAAGAGAAATTTGAACATTCTAGAGAGCTGGTTGATAAATATGGACACAATTTTTGTCCAGAGAATTTTACGATTACACTTAAGAAAAGTTTTTTTAAGAAAAATACCGTAAAAATATATTATAAAAACATTTCTGGCAAAGATCTTCATATTTTTAAAGATGATATATCAACAAATAATGAATATTGTTATATCAATGTTTGTTATAAAATATTCGATTCTAACAATGAAAGTGTAGAATATATAGGAATACGTGCAAGCTTGTCATATTTTTTTGAAGATATAAATTTCACTTTGGTAAAAGCTGGCGAGACTATTAAAAACGAAATTGATTTGGACAAATTTTTTAAATTAGATGCTAATGAAGTATATACAGTGCAATTTAAATACGGTGATGTTGTATCTAATACCATAACAATTAACGATTAGTCTATTAAGTTTGTACGAAGTACAAACTTGTAGGGTTTGCCGATAAGCCTTATTTCGTAGATTTAGCCTCATCGCAAACCCGATTCTCTTCCGCTTCACTTTTCCTAATGTACACAGGCCCGTTATAGTCTTGCAGCGGCTTTGCGCCCGATTTGTGCAAGTTGTCTGCCATTACAATAAGCTGGTCTGCAATGCAGAGTGAGCCAGAAAAGATTGCGCATTTTTGAAGCGGGCGCAATTCAAGCAGCTTTTCCTTAAAAAGCGGTGCATCGTCGCCGACAAGCAGAATGTTCTCTTCGGGGTCAATTACTTTCAAAGCTTCTTCCGGCGATAAGTCTGAATCTTCGAGCGACTTTTCGCTGTTCCGCCAGATTGAAAGATAAAAACGCTCTTTTTTAGCATCAATTACAGGCACAAGCGTGCCGGAATAATCTGCAAAAGGCGGCTGATATGCGTCAAGTGTCGGAATGCCGTAAAGTGGCGCGCCTGTTGCAAGCGAAATTGCCTTCAAAGCAGAAATGCCGAGCCTAAGCCCTGTAAAAGTGCCCGGCCCTAGTGCAACAGCAAGAAATTCAATGTCTTTTACGTCAAGCTTTGCCTGCTCAAGTACATAATCGATTGCAGGCACAAGCTTTTCAGATTGTTTCAAGTCTGCCTGAATTATAAGCGAGGCATGTGTGTCTTCGTTCCATGCGGCAAGCGAAATCTTGCTGACAGATGTGTCTATGGCTAAAGCTTTCATTGCAAATCTCCGTAAGGCCAGTTTGAAATTGTAATCGTGCGGCTGTTGTCTTCGTTTGCTTCAAGGCTGATTGTTATTGCCTTTTTCGGAATTTCAGACTGAACTTTTTCGCTCCATTCAATTATCGAAACGCCGTTGCCGTAAAGCATTTCGTCTGAACCTAAATTGACGAAATCTTCGCTTGAATCAAGGCGGTAAACGTCTATATGATAAAGATGCAGCTTTCCTTCATATTCTGAGACAATTGTGAAAGTGGGGCTTGTTATGGTTTCTTCTATGCCTAAAGCGCGTGCAATGCCCTTTGTGATTGTAGTTTTTCCGGCAGCAAGAGTGCCGCGCATTGCAAGAACATCGCCGGCTTTGAGATATGAGCCGATTTTTTCGCCCAGCTTAATGGTTTCGTCGGCTGAATGTGTTTTAAGTGTAATCAGGGTAATTTTCCTTCTTTGTCGAGCCGCTCAATAAATTCTTTAAGCTTTTTCATTACAGGTAAAAGAGGATAATCGATTTTATCTTTTAATTCAATGTCGAAATCTTTGTTGCCCATCGGCCCCATTTCAATGATAAAATCAAGCGGTACTTCTATTGTTTTTATTGGAAGTTCTATTACGGCAAGACCTGTAAAATTCCTTCTGTAGTACAAACCAGTCTCTTCTCGATAGAGATTTTTTATTTCAAGAACTTCCATCTAAAAAACTCCAATATCACTATTCTAATGCTTATGCTTTAGAAATTCAAGATAAAATGGGATTAAAAATCATTTTATAAAGAATTCTGAAGCTTAGAAAGCTGATGAAGTCTTGGAGCTATTTCGTATTCGGCAAGGTCGCCAATCAGAACTGTATCGTTAGATTCAACCGCTTTTCTGAAATCTTCAAGCAGAGAAGGGAAGTCACTGACAAAAGAAGACAGGCGCTTGCTTTCAATTGTGAGATTGTCAAAATTCTCCGGGAAAAGATTGACGTAAGGAATTGTCTGGAAAAGCAGTGAAAGAGCGTCCGCAAGTTCAGTTACGGTGTTCATGGCTGTCTTGTCTTCGTTTTTCTGCAGCTGAACTGGAATTTCTTCAAGCTTTGTGGCGAGGTCTTCAAATGTTTCAAACAGGTGCTTGAGAACATCAGCTACTTCTTTAGCTGTTACAGACTTGACTTCGAGAGTGTTGACTTTGTCAATCGGTGTCTCAAAGAAACTGTCCAGTTTTTCTGCTGAAATAACTGTATTGTCGGCAGTTACTTCAACCATTGTAGCAGAGTTTAATTCAAGCTCTCTTTCAAGGGCTTTTAGAATGTCACCTATATTCTTTTCGTTTTCAATAGTTATGTCCAAATTTACACCGTCTAATATAACGTCCATGCAGTCCTCTTATTATTGGTTATTTCCTGAATTCTGCTTGCTGAAATTAGAAATCTTTGTTGATTGAGATTCCAGCGTATTCAAAGTGCTTTCCATTTTGGTGTACTTTGTTTTAAGCTCGGCTTCTTTGTCTGCAAGCTGATCTTCCAGTTTTTTTATTTGTGTTTCAGTTGACTTAATTCTTGAGTCGACAGTTGTTGTTTTGGCGGCAATAATTCCGCCGACCTGTGTATATGAGTTCAGGTTTCTTTCTACTGAAAAACCGACACCCATATCAGCTATCATATCATTATCGGCATCATAGCCGAAAAGATTCTTGATTTCTGCCATATTATTCTTAAGCGCGTTGTCAAGAACTTTTTCGTCAATCTCAAGGTAACCGCGCATCTGAGAAGCTGTCGCGCTGCCGCCGGCCGTTACCTTTGAAGAAATGCCGATTTGAGAGAGCATCTTAATCTTTTCGTTGTCTTCGATTGCATAAGGTGCAACAACAGCGCGCTGCAACGCCTGTTTATTTGATGTAAGCGTAAAATCTGCCTGAAACAGCCCGAGCCGCTTCAATGCTTCTTTGCGCTCATCGTCTGTAAGATATTCAAGCTCGTTTACGATTTCTTCTTTTGTCTGTGTAAGAATGTTCAGCTCTGCCATAAGGCGGTTGTAGTTGCCGACAAACTCAATTATGGCGCTCTTTGCGTCTTCAGTATTGTTGTCTACTGTCAGCGAAACAGGCTTTGAAGATGAATTCTGAAGATTCAGCGTTACGTTCGGAATTATATCGTCTATCTTATTTTCAGAGCGTATCATTGTAATGCCTTCGTATTTAACGCGGGCATCAGCTGCAAGGCTTGCAGGGTTAAGCGGAATAAGAAATCTGTCCGGCTGTGCTTCGCCTACACGTACGTCTGAAATTTCGGCAATCTTGCCTGTGTTGAAATTCTTGATAATGATGCTTGTAGCATCGGGATATTCTGAAATATTAAATGAAACGGTTGAAACGTCCTCACTTGCCAGAATCTGGCCTAAAGAACTTTCTGTTCCGTTGCTCTGTCTAACATAAACTAATGAGTAATTTTCAATTTTTACTGGCTCCGGCACTGGGTCGGAGTAGGGCAGGTCTAAGTCTGTCGGTGCATTCAAGATGCTTATTGAATCAAGCTCAACTTTGCCAGGTTCCGGCAGCTTCGGCTTAAGTTCTTCTGCCGGTTTTGATGTTTCGGTTATATCGGCTGTCGGAACAAGCTTTACCTTGAGAGAAATCATTCCTTCCGGGTTGTTTTTGACAATTTCATCAGAAAGCATGATTGCAGCACCGCTCTGCGGCTTGAATTTCAATATGCCTGATTTAAGAGAAACGCCTTCGCTTGAAAGCTGCGAAATAGGCTTGAGAATTCTTGTTGAAAGCTGAACCGGCGTTGAATCTGTATTGTTATATGCCTGAATAATACCCATTCCGACGGCTAAATAAAGCGCATCGTCTTCAAAAGAAAGCTCGTTTGCGCTGCCCGTCTTGAGCGATTCAATTGCCCAGACTTTTGTGTTTTCTGTTACGTTGATTAATGAGGCTTTTAATATGTCGTTGCCTCTTTTATTTAATGAATCAGTAAATTCTGCTAAAGAGCCGCCGCGCCAGTTGAACGAAACTTTCTTTTCGCCGACCTTGAAAGTGTATTTTCCGGCTCTTACTGAAAAGTCTTTACCGAGATTGCTTGAAAGAAATTTATCAGCGGCTGCAACTTGCTCGACAATTACATTGAATTTGCCTTCAGGTGTATCTCTCTTTGCTTCTGCCGTAAGAACAGAATCATCTGATGAAGTTACAGATTTTTCGATGAAAGGGTTGTTGTAAGAAAACAGACCCCGGGCGTTGTCGCGTACCGAGGTCATGTATTGGTTGACCCGCTGCCAGCACTCTCTTTCGAGCTTGTAATTGTCAAGTTTACTCTGCTCTCGTGTTAATGGAACTCTTTCGACTTCCATTAAGTTTTTCACGAGATCATTTGTCTTGTATTTGTCGCTGACACCAGGAATGTTTATTTCAGCCATAGACTCTCTCTAGAAAGCAATAACTCAAATCACCTCATCGACAAGCAAAGCACTGATGTGCTTCATTTTAATCTGAAGTGCTTGAACGTCTTCGGAAGGTATTTCCCTTATTACTTTATCGGTAGAAGGGTCAACAACCTTTACGATTACTTTCCCAAGTTCTTGGTTGACATTAAACTGAACTTTTGTGCCTAACCTGCTTGAAAGTTCAGCTTGAACTCTTTCTATTTCAGCATTAACTGATTCAAGATCGAGTTTCCTTACAGTTGCAGGTGCAGGAGTAGTAGTAGGTAACGTTGCCGGTACATACTGCTTCTTTACAGGGCTTTCAACTGTATTTGGAC
>CADBUT010000193.1 GCA_902797925.1 uncultured Spirochaetaceae bacterium | reverse complement strand
CGACAATAAATTCTTCTAAAACTGTTTCCGGCGTACACCCTGCCAATGTAGATCTAAATGGTGCAAAAACAATAACGGTAATGCCTTTTACCGTTGATTCCCGGACAAAGCTTGCAAATCAAGATGATACAGAAGATGCAAAACAGGCTGCAGCCTATATCCGCGAGTGTCTTATTGCAGAACTTGAAAAATCTAAAAATCTGAAATACAAAACTGGCGGCGCAGATGTCGCTATAAACGGCAGAATCGCACAATACATTGTAGAAACTGAAAAACTCAGCAACAGTTCAGGCTATATCCGTTCTGTGGTTACTGCTGTTGAATATGATATTGTTAATACAAAAAGCAGCACAATTCTTGCAAAGAACAATGCTTCTATAAGTGCAGAATCAAAAGCTTATGCGGGGGTAAAACGGCTTCCGGCAGCTTATACATTGATAGAACCGAAATTACCGCGTATTTCAGCAGTAATTTTGCAGGACGTTCAGCCGTACACAATCGTCAACCGCATTTCACTTATTAAGGTGAAAAGAAACCGTGCTATGCGGAAAGCCTACAACATGTTTGCAGAGGGAAAATATTCAGCTGCAATGCAGTCTTATCTTGAAATATATAAGCAGTCTAATCTGTTTGAAGCAGGCTATAATGCAGCCCGCCTTATGCAGATAAAAGGCGACCTTGAGGCGGCAAAAAAACTTTCAACAGAGTTATTTGCTAAATTCAAAGACACACGCGCTGCAAATATCCTTAACGAAATTGAAAATCAGCAGAAATTTGTAAAAACTGAATGAACGTGAACTTGTCATTCCCGTGCATTGTGGTAGAGACCGAGATGCCGAAATAAATTCGGCATGACAGCAGTCGCTTGCGAAAACTTGCAGCGGTGCGCCAGATAAAGCTTATTTTTTAGGTTAAACTATTGCGCGCTCGAGAGGGTCTTTTTGACAATCTGAACAAGTTTTCGCTTGCGAAAACTTGCAGCGGTGCGCTAGATGAAGCTTGTTTTTAGGTTAAGCTATTGCGCACCCGTCAATATGCGTATTTAAGAATCAGACCATTCGGAAGAATTCGGGCTGTAAGACCTCTGCCTGATTTGTTAAGCTGTGCAAAATAAGTGTGCAGAATCGGGATTAAAAGACCTGTGTTTGTGCCGATTACTGCGCCGGTCAGCACGTCTGTAAAAAAGTGGTTGCCACTGCGCATACGCATATAAGCCGTTGCAGCGGCAAGCGAATAAGATGCGGCTATAACCGGAATTTTCAGCTTTGAATCTGGAAAATATGTACCGAAAGTATAGCTTGTAAAAGCCGCCGCGTTAAATGCAAGCGTAGTGTGCCCAGACGGAAAAGACTTGTGCCAGTCGCCCGAATCAACTTCGCTCTGAGGATAGCCCGAATAGTACATATATGGGCGTATTCTGTTCGCAATGTTCTTGCCGAATTCTTTTGCGCTGTATGCCCAGAGCACTGATTCAAGATACATCATGCCGATTGTAAGAAAATCAGACTTAGGCGCTTTTAACATTACTATTGCCGGTGTAAGCATTGTGGCAATTTGCAGCACGTCGCCCGCAATGTCAAGATTTTTTGAATAAGGGTTCATAAAAACGCTGTCAATACCTGTAATTGAATCCGGGTCGTATGGTGTGCCGATGAATATCGGTGCATTGTTCTTTTTTTTGTTTCTTTTTTCAATGAGATAATCAACACCAAGAAGAGCCGCGCCGCCAACTGTTATCACCGTGTCGCCTACAGGGTCAAGCGCGAAAGGATGTTCTTCTTTGGTCGGTACAAAATCCTGCGCATATTTACCTTCTTTCTGTGCGCGCAAGCCGTTCGCAATGTCGCTTTTTGATTGTGCCGAAAGCGGAATTTGAGCGCACAAAATGAAAAGCATCAACGTCAGAATGAAATGCGGAAACTTATGATGAATGTCTTGAACAGCCTTTGTTGTGCGCATGAATAAGATGATACCACGCAAAAGCGAAAACTACAAGGACTATGTGCGGGCTTGAAAGCTAGTGCAGTCTTTTATTGCTGGGGTTGCAAATCTTCGTAGAACCATGCTTTATAGAAAGCTTTGTCGTGATACATAAAATCAAATGCGCCTACAGAAAAGTTTTTATTAATAATTTTGTTTGATTCTTCTTCGGGTAAAATTATCATAAAGTAGTATTCTCTGTAATCGTCTTCTATTGCATTAGGAATATATAAGGTGTGCAGATATTTGAAAACAAAAATCTTTTTGCCGTCGTAATCGCCTGTCAAAATATGGTCGCAGTCAATTTCAGCTTTTGACGCAGGCGTTTTTCCGCCTGGTATTGCAATTTGTGTAAGAACAGCATCATCGATTTTTATTTTTTCATAATCATGCGTGCTATTATGATATGTATCATTTTCTGTATACGCATTTCCTTCAAGAGAAAAATAATATGAATCATTCTTTTTTGTTATGCTGGCATGGCCGACTTCATTTCCGCTTGTTGAAGATTTATGTTGCCAATCGTATAACTTATGTTCACCTGATTTTATATCAATATTACCTTTTGGCACGGGTGCTCTTTTTTGAATTTTTATTTCCAGTTCATCTTCATCATAAATAAAAGATTTGAATTTATTTTTTTTATTATAACTATAAGAAATATGGTAGCTTTGCAGATACCTGTTTGAATCAACTTCTGTTTTATTACAGTCAGAAATATTGTATATTATTTTAACATTCTTATATTTCTTTTCAGGTGTAAAAGTTTGTCCATATACATCTGGTTCTTCCCATGTTATCCCTTTTAACATAAGTGCAGCTTTTTCTTTTGAAATGTTTTCGTCAATGCAATCAGCATTAATTATTATATATTGATGATCCAAATAAAAACCTGATTTATCGGTGATATGATTTTCCAGAATGTATGCTTCGCCGTTTATGTCTGTTTCATATTCATTAATATAATATTTTATATCCTGGTTGACCCACAATATGTCGTACCAAATTTCGACAATGCTGTAAACTTTCAATCCTTGTACAGGCAAGCCAGTTTGTTCATCAACAACACGAAGCTTAACAGGGCGCACATATATTCCGTAGCTTTTATTTGCGGCAAAGCAATCGGCTGCAAAGAGCATCAAAAAAAGTGCGGCTAAGATTTTGAGTTTTGAAAAGTTGGTTTTTATTAGCATTTTATTTCTCCATTAGTTTTCAGCCTCTTCTTGTTTTTCAGCCTTGCGCGTTGTGCGCTTCTTTTAGTGCGGCCAGAAAGCTGCGCTTTTCTTCTTTTGATTTGAACACGCTTTTGGGCACAAGCTCAATCTGGTTGGGCGCAAGGTAAACCGCCACAGAAAGCGTCGTCTCGAAAACTTGAGCGATAAGCTTTAGCGGCACAACCGAAAGTCTGCCGTTTTCTTCTTCGAGCGTGAGCTTTCCGTCTTCAATTTTGATTGTTGTCTTGACCGGCTGCCAGATTTCGGGCGTTGCGCTGATGCGGCTCCGGCAGTTTCTTGAGACGAGCTTTGGAATAAAGAAGAGCGTCGGAATGCGCCAGAAATTGTAAAGCACTATCATCGAGCCGTAGAGCAGCGCATAAGAGATGATGTTTTCCGGCATGACGGTGGCATGAACGACAAAGGTCGCGGCAAACAGCAAATTCAAGATTATCCACGCGGCAATTTTCAGCGGCCGGTTCTGCATGTTCTCAATGCGCCGCTTCGCCTGTGTCATGGCAAAATCAACAATCTGGTCGTCCGTCTGCGTGTATGTGTATTCCATGCTTGAATGATACAACGAAAAAAATGCACTGTAAATGAAAATCAAAATACAATATTAAGCTGGAACTAAAAGAGCCTGCTCTCGGTGCATATTATTTCATCATTTTGATAAATCTTTAAAAAATGCGTTCGCTTTCAGTAAAGCGCGTCAGCTCGGCGCAGTGCAAGGTAATAGGAAATTTTCTACGAAAATTTGCTTGCGATCCTCGCAAGCACCTCGCCGCCGCTTGCTTTCCTTACAGCTACCGCATTTTTTAGATTTGCTTAAAGGGTCAAATACGGTTGCTCTTG
>CADBUT010000192.1 GCA_902797925.1 uncultured Spirochaetaceae bacterium | reverse complement strand
TGGTCTTTGAACGGCGATTTTCTTTCGGGCATGATTGACAACATAAAGCAGATGCGCGGCGAAGAACCGGCAAATCTTTCGCAGAAATATTCGTTTGTGATTGCAGATTTGCTTCAATTTGATTTGTGCGACTTTGTGCGCCGCTTCAACTCAGAAGAAATCTATCAAATTTACGTTGAGTCTTTGAAGCAGATTGCGTCAGAAGAGCTGCTTGCAAAATTTGAGAACATCGTCAACGATTATGTGCTCAACAAAGAAAAGTACCCGACATATCAAAGTTTTGTGCAAGCTGAAACGAACTGGCTTTTTGAGCTTTATGCGTCGATGACCTGGGGCAGCGCATTCAAATAAATCGGAATGACAAGTGCGCATTCAAATAAATTGGAGAAATGGCTATGAAGAACATAAAATTTTATTCGCTGCTGTATGTGCAGCAGGGCGCGGAAAAGCTTGCGCAGAATTTCGGCGCGGCTTCGTCTGAACCGCCAAAAATCAAGGATATTGAGCTTTACACAAAGTCTTGCAGCAATTTGATGAAGTCTCTCGACGCGCACGGCTTCAGTTATTCGGTGCTGACCAACAATGCGGTTCTGCTGAAACAGCTTCAGCCTGAACTTGACGTAATTCAGATTGAGTTTTCGCTTGACGTGCCGCAAGGCATAAGCTTTTACGGCGCGCATTTCAAGATAGACACTTTCAGATGGTTCGCCGCTCAAAAAGACGGTTATTCAATTTTGCTTGATATTGACGAAGTGTGCATAAACGGTATGCCCGAAAATTTGCGCGTTGCCGTAAAGCACAATCTGCCTGTCTATTACGACATTACAGACCAGATGTACCCGGACGCTGGCCGTGCGCGCCTTATTGACGACTTGCAGCTTTTCTGCCCAGAAGCAGATTTGGGCGTTTGGGCTGGCGGCGAGTTCATCGGCGGCGATGCGGCTTTCTTCAAAAAGCTTTATAAGAAGATTGACTCAATCAGCAAAGGCTATTTTGCCGTGCAGCAGAAGCTTTTCCACAAAGGCGATGAAAGCCTTACGACGGCGGCGCTGCAATGCTTGCTTAAAGACGGTGTGCCGATGGTGAACGCCGGCAGCTTTGGCGCGGTGGCGCGCTATTGGAGCTGCGGCACGCGCCATGTGCAGAAGCCCTTTGCCGCTGTAAAAGACTGCTTCCTTCTTCATCTTCCAGCAGACAAGCGTTTTCTTGCGGAAAATCAGTATTCGGGCGATTTTATCGAAAAATACGAGAAATATCTTAGAAGCGAAAAGTCGATTGACACTGCGGCCGTGCTGCCCAAGCTTTTCTGGCAGCGCGTCAAGAACAAGCTTCTGCACCTTGCAAAGCTCAAACGATAAAAAAAGGCTGCCTGAGTTTTGGCAGCCTTTTCAATTAAGAACGGATAAAAGCTTATTTGTCTTTTGCGCGCTCAACGAATGAACCGTCGCGTGTATCGATAACGATGCGGTCATCTGTATTGCAGAAAAGCGGAACTTTTACTTCGATTCCTGTGTCGAGTGTAGCAGGCTTTGTTGATTTGCCTGAAGTGTCGCCTTTAACACCTGGCTCACAATATGTAATTGTGCGTGTAACGTTTACAGGAAGTTTTACACCGACAGGTTTTCCTTCGTAGTATGTGATGAAGATGTCGTAATCATCATCTGGAGAGATGTAACCGGCATTGTCGCCGAGGTCTTCTTTTGAAAGAAGAACATCTTCGTATGTTTCCTGATCCATGAAGTGAAAATCATCACCGTCAAGGTAAGAAAGTTTTACTGTTTTTTCTTCAAGATCAACTTCGTCAAATTTTTCGCCTGCATCAATACCAAGATCCTGAGTAC
This sequence comes from uncultured Spirochaetaceae bacterium, assembly GCA_902797925.1. Taxonomy (GTDB): domain Bacteria; phylum Spirochaetota; class Spirochaetia; order Treponematales; family Treponemataceae; genus UBA1240. The sequence continues at coordinate 765 of CADBUT010000192.1, read as the reverse complement.
CGCCTGTAGCAATGTTCTTTACGCGGAGTTTTACTGTAATACCCTGACGTCCGCCCTGCTGACCGAGCTTCTTCTGAACGATGAAAGGGTTTCCTTCAAACATGAATGCCGAACCAACTTTAATTTCGCTTGTAGCTATCATTGTGATTTCCTCTAATTAATAAACTGACTATAACTTTATATCAAACTCGATAAAAACTCAAGTAAGTGCTGCGCCATATTGCCGATAGAAACGAGATTGTCAGCAAATTTTTTGAACGGCGTTGCAAGCTGTGCATGGTTTTCAAGCAGCTTTAGCGCAAGTTCTTCAAGTTCCGTGCTGCTTTCTGTGCCGTCATTGTAAAGCATAGAAAACTTTTCATAATCTGAAATATCTGAACCGGCTGAAGCTGCGCCAAGCTTTTTGTGGAATGCTTCGAGCTTTACAAGGTGATAGTCTTTTTCCTGTTTGTAGATGTGCCAGACAAAAGGCTTACCGCAAAGGCAGGCCCTGCTGAAAGAATCTTCGCCGCGCACAAACGAAAAATCCATAAGCGTAAGCAGCGCGTCCCATTTTTCTTGTTCGAGGTAGGGAAGCTTTTCAACTTCAAAAGCTGCGGCGCATTTTTGGCACGCGTCTAAAAACGGTTCTGTACAGATTCCATTTGCAATATAGACTTTGGGTTTCTTTGTGGCGTCAATGCCGTTCAGTCTGTTGCACGCTCTTACAAGAAAATCAAAATTACGCGGGTATGAAAAAACTAGAATATTAAAATTGTCTTTTGA
>CADBUT010000191.1 GCA_902797925.1 uncultured Spirochaetaceae bacterium | reverse complement strand
TTTTAGATCTTGGAATTATTTCACCATTGTGTTTTATTTCTTTGTTTCTGATGAAAAAACAAGATCCGCTTGGTGTAATTATTTATGCGGTTTTATTAAATGCAATTATTGTTGTTGCAGTTATGATGATTACACAGTCAGCAGTGCAGTTTGCTTCTGGTGTTGAAATACCTTTACCAGCTCTGATTTCAAAATCGCTTATTTTTGTTCTTCTAGGATTAATTGCAGTTGGTCTTGATAAAAGATTATACCGGAACATAAAGCTGGATTAGGCACAAGTTCCGGCACGGTTACCCGGAGCTTGCGTTTCAGCTTTCATTGCTAAACTACAGCTGAACTGATATATTGCATTTGTAGGAGACGCAATGCTTTATCTGAAACCGGCAAATTTTGAAGACATAGAGAAAGAACACCGTTTTGTGGCTGCTGAACCGGCTGACGAGAACGGCTTTACAAACGATTTTTCTGGAATTTCATTTGAAAACTTTAAGACAGTTGCCCTGCCCCGGATGATTGACTGGGCACAGGGCAAAAATCTGCCGGAAGGTTTTGTGCCGGAAACCTATTATTTTCTCTGGAGCAATGAAGGGCAAGCTGAGCATGCGCTTCACCAAATCGTGGGCGAATTGCGGCTTCGCCACCATCTTGTGCCTTCGCTCGAAAACGGCAGCGGCCACGTCGGTCAGTTCATAAAGCAAGAATTCCGCGGCAAAGGCTACTGCACCGAGGGTTTGCGCCTGCTAATCGAAGAAGCGCGCAAGATTGTGCCCGAAAATGAGCTTTATCTTCACTGCAACGCTGACAATCTGGCAAGCCTCCGCGTCATGCTCAAAAACGGCGGCACAATTCACCACAAAACAGCAGACGGTGTGTTCGTGCGCATAAAGCTGCGCTAGCAGTCGACAACAATATTGTCAAACCATTCTATTTTCTTATATTTTTCAGGATGTTCTCAAAATACTTTGAGTTTTTTTCATAAATATCCTTAAAACAGCTGAAATTTATAAGGCAATCATCTTTTAAGCGCAGTCTTGTATATGTCAAATATCTATTTTCATCATATATATAATATTCAACAAGTAAATCTTTTTTATCAAATTGAGCTTTTATTGAAAGAGGAACTATACCCTGTTGGGCTGATATAACCACCCTGACAAATGCCAGTTTATCTTCATTTGTAGCAATAGAAATATTTTCCGGACAACGCTCAACCATAATTTGCGCATCCCGGACACTTTTTAAAGAAAGCCAGTAAGATTCATTTTCTTCAAAAAGATTACCCTTCCAATTTTCATCCAAAGGAATTTTGTACCCATTAAGATTTACAGTCATTTTCTTTGCTTTTGGCAATACATAGTCAAAATCATGCTCGGCTTCTTTAGAAAGTATAATTTCTTTATCATAAAAGGCATCTATCGCTTCTTTTTCAAGCGAAGTGAGACAACCAAAACAATAAGCTTCTATCAATGAGTTTTCTGCATCTTTTTTGTCGGTTATTCTTGTAAATCCCAAAAAAGGAACGGCAGTTGAAAAATAATACCATTGACTAAAATCATCTGACCAAGGATCTTCTAATATACAATTTTCTGTAATTGAATCTGAAGAATTTTTTCGCATTGCAGCATAATTAAGAAAATCAACAGCGGTCTGCATAACCATATCTCTTTTATCTTCTTCAACATTTTTAAGCCCGCCCAAATCTTTTATGTATATTCCCTTGTCGTCAAGCGCGGTCACAAAATAAAACGACCATCTTTTACCTGAATTTATTTCTACTGTATTACAAAAAACATAAGAAGTACTTTCATCGGGATGAGCGACAAGATAACCATGCGCATAAGGTGTTTCATGTCTGTTATCTAAAAAATATGCATATTCCCCATTTCTAATGCATCCCAAATACTCCTGCTGGGCAAACAACAAAAAGCAGCAGGAGAAAAGCAGACAGGCAATTACTTTTTTAAGCATAAAAAACTCCTTTGAATTACACTTTTTCCCATTATATATAAGTATAAGCTGATATTCATATTTCTTTCAATAGATGCAGCACTAACAAAAATCATAGACTTGAAGCTCATGCCAGCAGTGCAAGTACAACTGACAAACGTGTTTCAGCATTCTTTTGAAGTTGAGGTGCTTATAAGATTGACAAACGTGTCTTTTGAAACAGGCTTTGAGAAATAGAATCCCTGCAGATAATCTACATTAAGGCATTTGAGAAGTTCTAACTGTGAACTTGTTTCAACACCTTCAACCAGAATCTTTTTTCTCATAAGCTGAATCATGCGGATGGTGTTCTCAAGTATAATCATACCGCGCTCGTTCTTTTTGGCGTTCCACAGAAGGCTTTTATCTATTTTTATAACGTCCATATCAAGCGAGAATACAGAGCTTACATTTGAATAGCCTGTACCGTAATCGTCTATAGAGAACATAAAGCCGTCCTGCTTAAGGCGGGTAATGACTCCGCTCAAAATTCTGTAGTCGCTTGCCGCAATTGATTCGACAATATCAAAATTGATTAGGCTTTTATCCACACCGTTTTCTTCGACGATACGGTTTATGTGCTCAATAAAACCTGGGCGCAGGCACTGCGTAACCGAAAGATTTACGCTTATGCTGCTCAAGCCGTACTGCTGCGGCACGCCGGTCTTGATGAACTTGCACACAGAATCAAGCACATAGTCATCCAAATCATCTATAAGCCTTACCTGCTCTGCAACTGGAATAAACTCGTCGGGGTACACATCACCAAGCTCTTTGTCGTGCATCCTAAGCAAAGCCTCTGCGCCGCAGAGCGTTCCGTCTAATTTATAAACAGGCTGATAATAAACTTCAAAGCTGTTGTCAGAAAGCCCTCTTGCTATGGCTTTTTCTACGGTCTGCCGTCTGATTATGTAGTCAAGCGAACTGCCTTTCAAAATCTTCTTGTCTGTGTTTTTCGGTAACGGGCAGTTAATCATATAGAACAATTCTGAAACCGAAGAAATATGACCCGGAAGGTCAGCCAGAAGAAGTGTTGCAGAAACAGGAATTTCTCTGCCGTTATAGTCCCATGGCTCTTCAAAACGTGCACTTATTGTCTCTGCAAGTTCCTCTACCTGCTGCGTAGATTTACTGTACAGCGCCATGACAAATATATCGGGTTTTGGCGCGTATATAACGTCCGGGTTTCCTCTCCAGGCGGATATTCCCTCAGCCTTTACAAGCGACCTAAGATACGAACCTGTAATTTCGGCAATAATGCTTGTGCTTTCTGCACCAGTCAGTTTCAGCACAGAATCTGTATTTGTTATGCGGATAATGATGAAAGAAGCCGGACGTTTTTTGTAGAGACAGGTTTTTGCATCCATATTAAGCGCGGCACGGTTATAAAAGCCCAGCGTAAAGTCAATGCGCTCGTCGTCATTTTCAATTGCAAGCAGAAGTCCTGTAGAGCCGACGGCTTCCATTAGAATTTCAACTTTGAGCTGTTTCTTCAAAAGCTGAAGCAGAACGCCGAGTGCGACGACAAACATAAAAAATGCAAGCCCCAGCTTCCGTTTTTCATCCAGTACCTTCCACGAAGAAAACAGAAGCTTGAGCGCAATTACATAATAAACACCCGCCATAATGTAGATAAGATATTCCGCCCAGTTTCTGTGCAGTACGTTGTTTGCGTCAATGCTGTAAACCCAGTTTGTAACTGGATTTGTAAGCGGTATAAGCTCAATAAGTACAAATAAAAGCGTATAAATTATTGTCCTTAAGTCTTCAAAGATGAATCTCTCATTTATAAGGCAATAGATATAATAAAGGAACATAGGACAGAGCGCCGTATGCGTTACAAAATAAATATAGCGCGAAAAAAGATAAAGCGAATTTATAGGGTCTGAAACCGACAGCATGGTTTGTGAAACAGACGAAATAACGCCGTTTACTGCGTTTGTGATTAAAATTACGAGAATAATGATGTATATTTTGTTTTGTGCCTTTTCGGTACGCTGCAAACTCAATGTGTAAATAAGATTGGTTATACAGATAAGCAGCGAAGCAAGCGCGGTACCGAAAGCAAAATTATTAGAAAGCATATCATTCCTCTATGCTTAATATAATAACATATATAATAGAATTTGCGCAAAAATAACACGGTATTATGCTATACTTTAGCCATGCAGACTGAAAATCTTTTTGAGCTGACATATATTCTTCTCGATAAAAAAAGCGTTACGGCAAAAGAAATGGCGGCTCATTTCGGTGTTTCGCCGCGCACGATTTACCGCTGGGTTGATGCATTGAATCTGGCCGGTGTGCCTGTTTATACGAGCAAAGGCCGGGGCGGCGGTATTTTTATTTCTGACAAATACGCACTCGACAAGACTCTTTTCACCGATGACGAAAAAAAAGAACTTCTGGCAGGCGTACAGGCTGTAAATTCTTTGAGCGGAGTTCCGTCTACACAGTCTGCTGTTTCTAAGCTCCGCTC
>CADBUT010000190.1 GCA_902797925.1 uncultured Spirochaetaceae bacterium | reverse complement strand
TTCAAGGCTTTCGCGCACAAAGCGTTCCTGCTCTACTTTATGAAAATCAATTCTTGAAACGATTGTCTCTTTTTGAGGGAATATATCAACAAGGCCGTCGCGCTGCAAACGTATAAAAGCTTCGCGCACCGGTGTACGGCTTACATCAAGTTTCTGCGCGACTTCCTGCGTGCTCATAACCGTGCCTGGTTTGAGCTGCAATGACATGATGTTGTTTCTTAGGGCGTTATATACGGCTGCTTGAACGCTGGATTCGCTAGTGCTCATTTCTTCCCCATAAAATTGTTGGATATTTACTAACTAACATGTTAGCATCATAAAATTGAGCTGTCAACAAAACTTTTTTTAACTTTTTTTCTTGACAACTAATAAGTTAGCAACTAACATGTTAGTATATCAGACAGTCAAAAGGGGGACTTTCATGAAAAAATCAATTTTATATTCTTTGGCAGCTCTGCTTATGTGCGGAATGCTGTTCACTTCCTGCAGCAAAAAAGAAGGCGGCAGCAGTGCAAAGATTCCTGTAACATTTGCAGGTACAGAAGCAGCAACAACCGGCCAGAGCCGCATGATGCAGTCTGTAGCCGACAAGCTCAACGCAACAGGCCGCTTCAATGCAGTAGTTCAGGTTGCAGGTGCACTTTCTGGCGATACAGACGCACTTGTTACACAGGCAAAGCTCGGTATCAGCCTTGTTGTTCCAAGCGACCCAGGCCGCCTTGCAAGCCAGTTCAAGATTCCGGATATGAACATCCTTATGGCTCCGTACATTCTTACAGACCCGGAAATGCTCAAGAAGCTGCCGGACACTGCACTTTTCAAAGAATGGCAGGCTGAACTTGAAAAACAGGGAATCATCTATATTACAAACATGTACAACGGTTTCCGCTGCTTCTACACAACAACACCTGTAAACAGCGTAGCAGACCTTTCAGGTTTGAGAATCCGCGGTTTCGGCAACGCAATCGGCAACAACCTCGCTAAATATCTCGGTTTTGCAAACATCGGTATTTCTTGGGGCGAAGTTTTCCCTGGAATTCAGCAGAAAGCTCTCGACGGCTGCGAAGTTCAGGTTGCAACAGCTGACGGTTCACGCATTTATGAAGTTACAAAATACCTTGCAATGACAAAGCACTACATGCTTCAGTCTGCATTTGTATGCTCTTCTGCGTTCTATAACAGCATGAGCCCTTCAGACCGCGAGCTTTTCACAAAAATCATGCGCGAAGCTGCTGCTGAATACGGTGCAATTATTCAGAGCGAAGAAGCCGGTTACTATGAAAACATGAAGAAGAACGGCGTAACAATCGCAGATGTTGACATCGGCGAATTCCAGAAAGCAATCGAACCGCTTTACACAAACAACGATTTGGGCTTCTCTGCCGGTCTTAAAGAAAGACTTTTCAAGGAACTTGCTAACTAATTTTGCACTTCTTTTTCGGGTTTGTGTCTTCAGTTCTCTCCATTATTCTTTCTGAAAAGCACAAACCCTTTTCCATTTCAAGGATTTTATATGAAAAAATTTTACGAATATTTTTGCAAGATAGAGACCGCCATCTGCGGCGTCGGCTTCATCTTTCTTGTACTTTTTGTTTTTGCTTCAGCAATTCTGCGCTTTATGCGCGTTTCAATGTCGTGGAACATTGACCTTGCGATGCTGCTTCTTGCCTGGACGGCATTTCTGGGCGCAGACATTGCATGGCGGAGCGGCCAGCTCATCGGCATAGACATTGTAACGCGGTATTTTCCGAAAAAAATGCAGAAAGTAATACTGCTTCTGATTTATGCGATAATTCTCTGCGTGACCGTGATTATCTGTATTTACGGCGCACGCCTTGTATGGACGGAACGGCTCAGAACATATCAGTCAATGCCGATTCCTTATTCGCTCGTAAGCTTGAGCCTTGTTGTGGCAACTTTTTCAATGTCTATATCGACAATTGGAAAAATCAAGGCATGCATTCAGCATTTCAACGACAACGACAAAGCAGTTCAGGCTGCAGAAGAAAAAAAGCCTGAACAGGCTGAATAATTCAGGAGAAAAACATGGCACTTCTTCTTTTATGTTTTGTAATTTTTCTGCTGATGGGAATGCCTATCGCGTTCGTGATCGGAATTGCAGGTTTCGCTTATTTTTTAAGCCAGCCGGTGCTTCCGTTTGAAGCCGCGGTACAGATGATTGTGCTTCAAAGCCAGTCGTTCGCATTCCTTGCAGTTCCATTTTTCATTTTTGCCGGAAATTTGATGAACGTTTCCGGAATTACAGACCAGCTTTTAAGCCTTGCCCGCCTGCTTACAAGACGCATGTACGGCGGCACTGCTCAAATTTCGGTCGTAATGTCAACGCTGATGGGCGGCGTTTCTGGTTCTGCAACTGCCGATGCCGCAATGGAAACGCGTATTCTCGCCCCGGAAATGATGAAACGCGGCTACACGAAAGGCTACATCTGTTCAATAAACTGTCTTACCGCACTCATCACGGCAACAATTCCGCCAAGCTTAGGCCTTATCATTTTCGGCTTTGTCGGCGAAGTTTCAATCGGCCGCCTTTTTGCAGCCGGCATCATTCCGGGCATTTTGATGATGGTGTTCCTTATGGGAACAACGACAATTACAAGCCGCATCAGGAAATTCGACCCGCCAAGCACAGACGCGCCGAAGCTGACATTCAAGGAACTTTTCGACAACCTCAAGGTTTCAATCTGGGCGCTTTTGTTCCCGATTATCCTCATTGTCGGAATCCGTTTCGGCGTGTTCACACCGTCTGAATCTGGTGCATTCGCCGTTATTTATGCAATCATCGTCGGCAAATTCGTCTACAAGAAGCTCAACTGGGAAAACTTCAAGGAAGCTTTGATTACCACGCTCAAAGACAACGGCGCAATCATGCTGATTATTGCGATGAGCGGCCCGTTCAGCTATGCAATTACTTGGGTTAAACTTCCGGCGGCGTTAAGCTCATTCATTTTCGGAATCACCGAAAACCCGCAGCTTCTCACGCTTATTATGCTCGGCTTCCTCTTTATTACGGGAATGTTCGTTGACAGCAACGTCAACTTCCTGCTGCTTACGCCGATTTTCCTTCCAATGGTAACAAGCGTCGGCATGGACCCGGTTCATTTCGGCGTTCTCATGGCTACAATCGTAACTTTGGGCGTAATGACACCGCCGATTGGCTCTGCTTTGTATACGGTTTGCGGCATTATAGGCTGTCCGCCAGAAGAATACACGAAAGAAAGTTTGCCTTTCCTCTTTGCAATTCTTCTAGAACTTGCTATTCTTGTATTCTGCCCAAAGTTGGTGCTATTCATTCCGAATATGATTTTTGGTGTAACAGGATAAGTAATTTATGAAAATGACAATGAGATGGTACGGCAGCAAATATGATACCGTAACCTTGAAACAGATAAGACAAACGGCTTATGTAAAAGGCGTCATTTCGACGCTCTACAATAAAATGCCGGGCGAATTATGGACAGAAGCAGAGATTAAGTCTCTTAAAGATGAAATTGAAGCTGCGGGTCTTACGCTTGACGGAATTGAAAGCGTAAATGTAAGCGATGCTATAAAGACAGCCGGCAAAGACCGCGACAAGGATATCGACGCCTACATCAAGACGCTTGAAAACCTCGGCAAAAACGATATTCACATGGTATGCTATAACTTTATGCCGGTATTCGACTGGACCCGCACAGAGCTTGCACGGCTTCGTCCTGACGGTTCAACGGTAATGGCATACAATCAGAAAGCTGTTGACGCCATCAATCCTGAAAAAATGTTTGACAGCATTGCAGGCGACATGAACGGCACAGTAATGCCGGGCTGGGAACCTGAACGCATGGCGAAGATCAAAGACCTCTTCAAAATGTACGAAGGAACTACGGAAGATCTGCTTTTTGAGCGGCTGAAATATTTCCTCGATGCAATAATGCCGGTCTGCGACAAATACGACATCAACATGGCTATACACCCGGACGACCCGTCATGGAGCGTTTTCGGTCTGCCAAGAATCATCAACAGCTTGCCGAACATTCAGCGTATGATGAAGATGACGGACAATCCGCATAACGGCGTAACTTTCTGCGCCGGCTCTTACGGTACAAATCCTGATAATGATTTGCCGAAAATGATCCGTGCTCTGAAAGGAAGAATTCACTTTGCTCATGTGCGTAACCTTCAATTCAATGACGGAAGAAATGACTTTGAAGAAGCTGCCCATCTTTCAAGCGACGGCTCTTTCGACATGTTTGAGATTGTAAAGGCGCTCTACGACATAGGCTTTACAGGCCCAATCAGACCAGACCACGGCCGCATGATTTGGAACGAAAAAGCAATGCCGGGCTACGGTCTGTACGACCGTGCATTAGGCGCTGCATATATCTGCGGTCTTTGGGAATCAATTGAAAAAAGCATGAAATGCTAAAAACAAAAAAGCTGCTTCTAGCTTTCAGCTAACGAAGCAGCTTTTTTTATGACCACGCAAGGCCGGTGTTTTAGTCTTCAGTCTTAAGTGAACCTGATTTGGTCTTTATCTTTGAATAGCCCCAAGCGAGCAAAGAACCAAGAATAAGAATAATCACAAAGTTAGTGGCAAAAGCAACAAAGCCCTGTGCAAAAACCTTGTTTGACGGCTCTTTGTAGATAAGAATGTCAAGAACAGGTGCAAGCAGAACCCATGCAATGGCATTGGCAACTAACTGAACAAGATTAAAACCGATAAGCTGATTTATACCAAAACCGCCCTCTTCGATTGCATATTTCTTTGCAAAAAGACCAACCAGAAGTCCGAAAACTGCATCCGGGAAAACCCAGCTCCACCAGACGCTTCCATAAAAGAGTGCATCGCCCAAAGCGTGGCCAATCAGACCGATTGCAAAGCCTGCAACAGGGCCGAACACGGCGGCAAAGAAAGCAAGCACTGCAGCACGCACCTGCAATGCAACGTTCGGCACAAAACCGACCGGAATCTGAACTGTTGTCAAAGCAACGAACAACGCCGCACC
>CADBUT010000189.1 GCA_902797925.1 uncultured Spirochaetaceae bacterium | reverse complement strand
CTTTTGTGCGCTGGTTCTTATATTATGCAGTAACCGCTGCTGTCTTTTATTTTGCAGTTGATGCTGGGCTTTTTGAAGCCCAGGAATTCATTTATTTTCAGTTTTAGGGTGTGTGATGAGACAGTTTTTGATTAAAATTTCAGCTATTACAATACCGTTTATCGTTCTGCTGCTCGTGCTGAATTATGCTTTCAGCAAATCTTACTGGTGGACTGTTTATTATACCGAGCAGGAAAAATTCAGCCATGTTCCGCAACATATTCAGCTTGCAAATGTAGGCTCTTCGCATGGCGTCTACGCTTTTGATTACAGTGATTTCCCGGAATATACAGCTTTTAACATGGCTGTCAGCTGGCAGCATCATAGGTATAATTACCAAATAATAAAGCAATATGCTGATTATTTTTCAGAAAATGCGGTAATGCTTATCCCGATTTCTTATTTTGATATAACTAGAATTGATGAAGAACCGCTGTACAAATATTATAAGATTCTTAAAAAGGAAAATTTCCCGGACTGGAACATAAAAGACTATTTCTTATTCAAGGCTTTTCCGTTTTTTTCTACAAAACAACCTTGGAAGAAAATCTTGATAAACGAATCAAATTCAGTGATTGCAGCGCATGAACGGACAATAGTTACGGAACAGTCTGTTACTACTGATGCTAAAGTGATGTATGAAATCTTTACAAAAGATAATGGCGCAGAAAAAGGCGAAGAAGGCTTTCAGTATAATATTGCTGCTGTTTCAAAAATCATAGATTTGTGTTATAGCCGTAAAATCATTCCTGTTCTGGTAAGCACTCCGCAAACTGATAAATTGAATGATTTGCATACAAAAGCTGATTTTTTCGGCAAATTTTATCGCTTTACAGATGTTTTGAAAGAAAAATATCCGGGGCTCATATATCTGGATTATTCTCAAAACGCAGAATATTCGTCAGATTACTCACTGTTTTTTGATTCAACGCACTTAAATCCTAAAGGCGCAAAGAAGTTTACTGCGCAGATTGTTCAAGATCTGAAAGATGCAGGTCTGCTTGAATAACAGCAGACCAGTTTTTACACAAAAACAAATTTTCCGCATTAACTTTTGATTGCCTTCCTTTGTTATATTTGCATAAATAACGGTTTTTTTAATTGAAGAAGCCGCTGAATATGCATATAATTGTAGAAAATGGGGGTTTTTTCAGTTTTTCCCCATTGTATAAGGGATAAGGTGAGGTTCCTGCACTGTTTGCCAGACATAAGAATAGTTTCTCATTTTTTCAGGTGTTTCCCTAAAAAAACAAGGAAAATACTTGCTGAATGTATAATTATATCACTTGTGTCTGTTTCTCTGCTTTTTGCTCAAGAAGAAACAGTGCTTGTAAAGAAAAACGAATACGGCGGCAAAACAGTTCAGTTTGTCTATGAAAAGGGCGACCAGTATTTTTCAAAGCTTGAGTCTTCGGTCTATTATTTTGATGCCGCCGGAAACGCTTGCCGCGTAATCCACAAATTTAACGAAAGCCAGCAGCTGCTCAAAGGTTTTGCCGCTCAGGAAGAACGGCTTGAAGGCGGACTTGTGCTTTCTTACAAGCTGACGCTTACTGCAAAACAGCGCGCAGAGCAGGGCTTTGACTATCTTATTGAATATGTCGGTGAAAACGGTTCAATAATCAGAAAACAGTATGTAAAAGGCGAGCTGAGCCGCACAGAGCAGACCGGCGCTTTTACCGATGTTTATCCGTTTTATGCGCTTGATGTTCTTGAAAAATACCTTGCCGAAGACGAAACTCACGAGATTGTTTCAGAAAAAGCTGTATATAAATTCAGCGCAACTTTCAGCCGCGGCAGAAGTTTTGTAGAATTCACTTCAGGCTTGAAAAACATTTCAGATAAAGAAAAAAACATGATTGCAGCTTACATGGACTGTTATAACCAGAGTCATCTCGCCAGGCTGTTCGTCAAAAAAGTTCAGGTTGAATACGGCAGACGGACTTACACAGCTTTTGTGCAGGAGCAGCTTGTTCCTCATATAAAGAAGAAGAAAAAATGTCTGCTCTCGTACGGCGTAGTGGAGTACAATGGCGAGTTGTGTCTGCTGATTACCGCTGTAGGAAATTTGGATTAACGGAGGAATTGAAAATGCAGGACAAACAGAACAATCAAAGTAAAATCGAACAGTTGCAGAAAATCATTGACGAGAGCTCTTCCATCGTTTTTTTTGGCGGCGCGGGTGTATCTACCGAAAGCGGAATTCCCGATTTTAGAAGCACATCCGGGCTTTACCATCAGCAGTGGGCGTATCCTCCTGAAACAATTTTGTCGCACTCTTTTTTTGAAACAAAAACCGAAGAATTCTACAGATTTTACCGCGAAAAAATGCTCTGTCTTGACGCTGAACCAAATGCAGCGCACAAAGCTCTTGCAAAACTCGAAGAGAAGGGCAAGCTCAAGGCCGTTGTTACGCAGAACATAGACGGGCTTCATCAGAAAGCTGGAAGTAAGACCGTTTTTGAGCTTCATGGCAGCGTTTTGCGCAATTACTGCAAAATATGCGGTGCGTTTTATGGCGCAGAATACATGAAAGACTACAATGGCGCTGTTCCGCACTGCAACCAGGGTTCGTGCCACGGTGTAATAAAGCCGGATGTTGTGCTTTACGAAGAAGGGCTCGACAATGCCGTAATTGAAGGCGCTGTATCGGCAATTTCCAGTGCAGACTGCCTGATTATTGGCGGTACTTCGCTTGTCGTTTATCCTGCAGCGGGTCTTGTACGCTATTTTCACGGCAAATACCTCGTTCTAATAAACAAATCGAGCACGTCTTACGACTCAAACGCAGATTTAATCATAAATGAACCTATCGGTGAAGTTTTTTCAAAATTAAAAATTTGAAATGTCTGACAAATTTGCGTTTTTTGTAAAACAAAGACGTTGACACTTAATCAGTATAAGCGCTAAGCTGAATTAACCTGTTAAGAAAACTGTATTGATAGCGTAGCTTCAAACCAGTTTCCGAACACGTCTAATAATTGAAAATGCTTTAGAGCATGGGAACACATTCGCTGTGTTTCGTGGAGGATTTATGGATTTTCAGGACGGTACACCGATAGATAAATGTTATGCATATCTCTTTGATGAATTGAAAAAGCTTAATCATTCAGCAAGAGTTGTTGATGACACGAATGTTTTACAGGAAGCAAATCCAGTTATTTTAAAAATCTTAGACGATATGCTGATAGACACCCTGAAACCGGGTTCTTGCATTGCCGGTGCGGAAAATGCCAAGGAATTTCTGGCGGCAGTCAATTCCGGCAAACGCGGTATTATCTTAATGGAACATTACAGCAATTTTGACCTGCCGGGTTTCAGCTATCTGATGAGGAAATCAGGCGTTCCTGAACTGAAGGAAATTGCGGAAAGAGTTGTCGCAATTGCAGGAATGAAACTCAGCGAAGAGAACCCGATGATAAGCGCCTGGGCTTCGGCATATTCCCGTGTTGTCATTTATCCTAGCCGCAGTCTTGCCTCTATTTCTGATCCGGAAGAAAGGGCAAGAGAAGAGCAGAGAAGCCGTAAAATCAATATGGCTTCAATGCGTGCACTCGACAATGTACGCAAGCAGGGCAAAATTCTGCTTGTTTTTCCTGCTGGAACAAGATTCCGCAAAAACAAGCCTGAAACAAAGCGCGGCGTAAGGGAAATTGATTCTTACATCCGCCTTTCAGATGTCATGCTTCCTGTTGCAATCAACGGAAACTGTCTGCGCATTTCTGACGAAAATCCTTCAGACATGATAAAAGACGAAGTCTGGCACGACAAGATGATTTATACAGCCGGAAAAATGCTTGACTGTAAGTCGTTCAGAAAAGCCGTTCAGGAAAAACTGCCTGAAGACCTTGAGGACAAAAAACAGCCTGTCGTTGACAAGATTATGGAAATTCTTGAAGATCTGCATAACGAAGCTGAAAAAACAAGATAAGATTTCTGTTTTAATGATGCAAAGAGCCTGCGGAAAAACTGCTCCGCGGGCTTTTCTTTTAGAGATGCCATTTCATTCGTTTAAGTATGTAAAATCCCGAATTTTGCCGATAATGTAATGAAAATTTTGATAAAAATTCAAAAAACTTGTGTCTTGGAAAAATTCGGAGTATCATATGGCTATGAAGCAAGTACTTATTATTGATGAGACACCTTTATTCAGAGATTACGTAAAGGACAAGCTCGTTACAGACAAAATTATAGTTGAAACCGCATTGAATCATTATGATGGTGCAAAAAAAATGCATACCATTTTGCCTGACTTGCTTATTCTTGATGCCACTTTCCCGTTTGAAGAGCTGCTCGATTTTCTTCAGCGCAAAGCCAGTAATCCGAATACTGCAAGAATTCCTGTGCTTCTTTCAGGGCCGGTGCTTGAGCATGGTCAGATTGCCCAGCTTGCACCATACAGAATCATAAAATATTTTAACAAGCCTATAAAAATTGATGTTTTTTTCGAGACAATAGGTCAGCTGCTTCAAACAGCTATTCCAATTGATACAACACCTTGTATTCTTGAAACACACGTCAACAACAATATTATCTTTATTGAAATTTCTCAGGGACTGAACAGAGAAAAAATCACTCTGTTGAGATATAGAATTTCAGAGCTGATAACTGCAAATAATATAACAGCTCCGAAAATTGTTCTTATGATGACTGCTTTGACTCTTTCATTTGTTGACGGCATGAACCTTGAGCTGCTTTTAGGCAGCATACTTGCAGACATGCGCATCAGAGATAAGAATGTTAAAGTGCTGACTTTTGATAAATATACAAAGCAGCTCATTGCCGGTCATCCTGAATTTGCAGGAATTGAAACCTCAACAGACGTTTCGTCATTTATCCGCGAAGTTATTCCAAAGTCTCAGGACATTTATGATATGGCTGAACTTACGAATATGCATTTGCTTACAGCAACTGACGAAAATGACGAAGGTTCTGTTCAGATGCGCTTCAGGTCTGACGTCAGCCAGGGCAGCGAATCAGCAGCAGATGCCGGTGTTGATATGTATATCAAAGTTGCAATTATTGATGATGATTCAATTACAAGGGCTGTTCTGCAGAAAGCATTTTCTGTTATCAATGCACGCTCAGAATTATTTGAGAACGGAGCAGATTTCCTTAGCGTAATAAAATCTAAGTCTTATGATGTTGTGGTTCTTGATATTCTGATGCCTGGCTTAAACGGCTTTGATATTCTGACGGCATTAAGAGATTTGGAATATCCGCCGGTTGTAATTGTTTATTCAAGTATGAGTAACCGTGAATCTGTTATTCAGGCTTTGAGTTTGGGTGCAAAGAGCTACCTTATTAAGCCGTTGAAGCCTGAAGCTGTTGTTCAGAAAGCACAGGAGCTGCTTGGTTTAACACGAAATGCCTGATCAAAACTCAAAAGATACAAACCGCAATCTGTTTCTTGCAAATATTACGCATGAATTCCGCACGCCGATTCAGACGATTCTTGCAACAATCGACATGCTGAAAGAAACTGCACTGGATCCGGAGCAGCTGGAGTATATTCAGCAGGTTCATTTCAGTGCAGAAGCCCTGCTTTCTTTGGTCAATGACTTCCTCGATTTTTCCAAGCTCGAAGCCGGTCAGTTCAAATTTGAGTTTATTCCGTATAATCCGCTTGTTTTAGTTGAGCAGACAATTGACCTGCTTGCAATTGAAGCGCACAACAAAAATATTGAGATTATCTCTGACATAGATTTTATGCTGCCGACGCAGATTATCGGTGACCCGATGCGCATAAGACAGGTTTTGACCAATCTTCTTAAAAATGCCGTCAAATTTACACAGCAGGGCTATATCGAAATAAGCGCGTTTGCCAATCCCGAATCAAAGACAATCAGCTTTTTTGTAAAAGATACCGGCATAGGCATTTCAGAAGAAGGCAAAAAAAAGCTGTTCTCTGACTTTTATCAGACTGATGCTTCAACTACAAGAAAATACGGCGGCACAGGCTTGGGACTTTCAATTTCAAAGCAGTTTGTAGAGCGCATGGGCGGCAATATTGGAATGAAAGACAACCCGGAAGGCGGCTCTATCTTTTATTTCAGTCTGCCTTATTCACTGCCCGAAGATAAGGCAGAAGAAGCACCTGAGCTTGACGCTTCTGTAATAAAGAATGAGAAAATCCTTATTGTTGACGACCGCATAAGTGCGGCTGAAAGTTTTCAGAAAAAGCTCAGACAGCTCGGCTTCAAAGACGTTGATTTTACGCTTTCTGGCGACGATGCGCTCAAGATGCTATGTGGAGCCGCAGACAGCAATAAGCCATACAGCCAGGTTTTCATCGACATGGTTATGCCTGTAATGGACGGCTGGCGACTCTCATCAGAAATAAACAACAACTCAAAGATAAACAGCTCAAAGCTTTATCTGCTCATTCCTGAAGGGCAGATGGGGCGCGATGCTAAAATGAAGCGCCTGAAATGGTTTAACGGCTATTTGTACAAGCCCATCAAGAAAAAGCAGCTTATCAACCTGCTTATTGCAAATGCAGAAGAAACGCTTGAGCTTGAAGCTGTTGACGACGACACGCCTGTTTCAGCGCCGCAAAAAGAAGCCGCGCCTGTTCCAAAGCCGGCCGCAGAAACTGCAGCCGGTGCAAATTCAGAGAAAAAGACTGAAGCTTCGTCTGAATACGAAGTTATCGCTAAAGGGCACAAGATTATAATTGCAGAAGATCACCCTGTAAACCAGAAGCTTATAAGCCGCTTCTTTCAGCAGTTCGGTGCAGAAACCGTCTGCGCCAACAACGGCGAAGAAGCTTATAAGGCTGCAGCCGCAAACCCTGATGCGGATTTGATTTTCATGGATATTCAGATGCCGGTTATGAGCGGTGTTGAAGCTACACAGAAAATCAGGGCTGAAAAGATTGCCACACCAATAATTGCTTGCACGGCAAACACAGACGAAGCAGACTTTAACGAATATTACAAGGCCGGCATGAACGATGTGCTGATAAAGCCGTTCAAAAAGCAGACTGTGTACGAACTTCTTCAGAAATGGATTGAAAAGCTTGATGAAGAGAAAAACAAGGCTTCTGGTGCGGGCAAACCTAATGCAGTTGTATCCATCAGCAGCACGGCTTATAACCCGGTTGCGTGGGATATAGGCGAAATGCTTGTTACGACGCGCAACAACAAAGAGCTTGCGAAGCAGATGATTACAGAGTTTTTGAGCCAGAGCGTAAGCATTTTTGAAAAGATTACTGAAGCAATTCAGAACAACAATTTTCTTTGCGTGCAGCAATATGCGCATATCTTAAAAGGAAGCGCAGGCTCTCTCTCTATAAACAAGCTTTCTGACACTGCAAAGCAGATGGAGCTTATTGCAAGGGCAGAAAATGCGCAGACATGCCAGATTTGCCTTGAAGAGTGCGGCATTTACTTTGATGAATTCAGCAAGCTTGCGGAAGACTGGATGGAAGAGAACAGCTGAATCAGGCGTAGCGCAAGTGTCCGCAGCCACGCCTGACAAAGCATGTGTTGTTACCGGTTCTTGCGCTCGTCGTCGCTCTTGCAGTTGATGCAGAGGAACGCGTAAGGAATTGCTTCAAGCCTTTCCTGCGGAATTTTCTTGCCGCATTTAAGGCACAAGCCATACTTGCCCTGCTCAATGCGCATAAGCGCAGAGTCGATGAGTTTCAGACGGTTCATGTCTTTGCTGCCGAATGTTTCAAGCATTTTGCTGTCGATGGCATCAGAGGCAATGTCGACAACATCTTTTGATTCCATATCATCAACTATCTTTCTAAAATCATCATTATTGGTTGCGAGCGTTCCGAGAATCTCCCGCTTCATAGCTATTAAAGCTTCTTTCATTTTTGAATTGAAATCTTGTTCCATGTTAAACTCTCCCATGTTGACAAAGTTATTCATTTATTCATAGAATTATAAGAGTGAAGTGCTAAAAAAGCAATTTTTTTATTTGCACTTTTTGATATTTTTTCACGTTTTTTCAAAACTTTTGGAGGACTTGTGGCTAAAGAAGAAGCTATTGAAGTTGAAGGCATTGTAAAAGAAGCTCTGCCAAACACAATGTTTAAAGTTGAATTGCAGAATGGACACGAAATTCTTGCCTATCTTTCAGGAAAAATGCGTAAGCATTACATCCGTATTGTTCCAGGTGACAGTATCCGTGTTGCTCTCTCTCCTTATGACTTAAACCGCGGTAGAATTATTTTCCGCGAACGCTAAGCCTTAGTTTCCATTGTTTTCGTTGCCTGCGGTGAGAAGATACTGCATGGCACGGACAATTCCAGAAATTCCACTGATAAGCATAATTATTCCAAATATAGAGAACATAAAGTTTGCACAAAGGAATAAACCCAGAATGGTTGTAAGAACATTCCTCAAAAGCAGCGACAGTGCTTCGCGCTTGGTCGGTTTGTTTGCGTTACGCTTCGGGCGGTTGTTTCCGTAATATGTGTATGTATAGCTTCTGCGGCTGGCATCATGCTCGTTCTGTTCTTGCCATGCGCGCCTGAACATTTCTTCAAACGGGTCTGCACCAGAACCGAACGGGTTTTCAGCTGATTGTCTGTACGTCTGCTGATAAGGCTGCTGTGCCGTTGTGCCGAAGCGGTCATAGTCGGCGCGCTTTGCTTCATCGCCGAGAATGGCGTATGCGGCATTGATTTTCTTGAACTTCTCTTCGGCTTCAGCGTTGCCCGCATTGCGGTCAGGGTGATACTTGAAAGCTGCTTCGCGGTAAGCTTTTTTGATTTCATCTGCGGATGCGGTACGGCTTACGCCTAAAACCTGATACAAATCGTCCATGCACATAAAATACCTAAAAACAGCATAAACGGCAAGACTGAAAAACTGATATAACTGAATTTTAAACTTTCAGTTTAGGCTTTGAAATGCGCGCCGCAAACGGCTTGACGCT
>CADBUT010000188.1 GCA_902797925.1 uncultured Spirochaetaceae bacterium | reverse complement strand
CGCCTCTCCTCACAATGGCGATAGAGATTTTGAACCGTGCTCCATTGCCCGGAAGCATGTGTACATGAGCTGCAAAGCAAAAATCTCGGATTTGGCTTTTGTTAAACGCGGATTCATGCTAGAATAACTGCATGATTATAGACATTCTGCTTGCGGTGGGAGCTGGGCTTCTGCTGCTTATCGGTTTTTTGGGCACGTTTGTTCCGGTTATTCCGGGTGCGCCGCTTGCTTGGGCGGGGCTTCTTCTGGCTTTTTTCTCTAACCTTTGCAACATCTCTCTGCCGGTGCTGATAATCTGCGCCGTGGCGGCCGTGTTTGTTTCGGTGCTCGACAACATTTTTCCGGTGCTTGCAACAAAAAAATCCGGCGGAAGCAAAGCCGGCACAATCGGCGCAACGCTCGGCCTTATTGCAGGGCTTTTTATCGGGCCAATCGGCATTATCGCAGGTCCTTTTGCCGGCGCATTCATCGGCGAGCTGATTCACGACAGACGCAACACAGACAGAGCCTTAAAAGCTGCATGGGGTGCATTTCTGGGCTTTTTATGTGGCACAGGCGTAAAGATGATCACTGTAGCCGCATTCATCGCTGTTTTTGTTATGTCTTTCAAATGAGGCAAAAATGAATAAGATTGAAAAATATTGGACTGATTTTTTACAGAACCATAATCTAAAGAAAGACACATTTTATGCAGGCGAGCTTTCTTTTGAGAACACTGACAATGCTTCTGTGGAAGAACTTGCACTTATTCTTTGCGGCAAAAAGCGCGCCTCAACTTCTGCGCTGGAAGCCTTTGAGCTTGACAACGAGAAAATTCCAAAATCAGGCTCGTTCTATGTGCTTTCTGACTGGAACGGCGAACCGAAAGGCGTTATTCAAATTACTGATGTTACTGTGCTGCCCTTCGAAGACGTTACCTGGGAGATGGCGCAAAAAGAAGGTGAAGACGATTCGCTTGAAGACTGGCGCGCAAGATATGCAGATTTTTTCGACTACGACAGTAGCATCATGGGCTATGAATTTAAGCCCTCAATGCCGGTCGTATTTGAATGTTTTCAGCTGATGAACTAACCGCACCAACACCAAATTTGCAGGAAGTCAAATTACACGCGCTCAAGCAGTATCTGCTCTGAGGCATTGCCGGGCCACAGGTTTGCAAGCAGCAGGCCGTAGTACATAAGCTCTTTTGCACTATAGATTTTGCCGCTCTTCAAGTCCTTGTAGTCTGCGTTCCCGTCAAGCCCTTTTAGTTTAAGCACAATCTTTGGCGCAAGTGCCTCTGCATAAACCCACGAAACTGTAACAACGGCAAAAGACTTGTCTTTAGAGACATTCATCCATGCGGCGTATTTTTCAACTTTGTCAGATTTTTCCCATGGAGAGACAAGCCTGTAAAGGTCGCCGGACTGAACAATAGAGCGGATTTTCTTGTAAAAGTTTGAATATTCCGCAATCTGCACAATCTCTTCCTTAGAAAGCTTTGTCATATCAAGCTCGTAGCCGTAAGTGCCGGCCATTGCGGTAAAAGCGCGCTGTGCAAGCGGTGTAATGCGCCCGGTCTGATGGTTCGGCACTGCTGAAACATGGCAAGACATCGCAGACGGCGGATAAACAAGAGTTGTTCCGGCTTGAATCGAAATGCGCGAAAGTGCGTCCGTATTGTCGCTAGTCCAAATCTGCGGCATATAGTACAAAATGCCCGGGTCAAATCTGCCGCCGCCAGAAGCGCACGACTCAAACAGTATATGCGGGAACTTCGCCGTCAGCCGCTCAAGCAGGCTGTAAAGACCGAGCACATAGCGGTGCGCAACTTCCTGCTGCTGCTCAGTTTCAAGCCCCTCTGAATACGCATCAGTCATGTAGCGGTTAAAATCCCACTTTATATAGGAAATGTCTGCCGAAGCAAAAACGCCCGACAAAGTCTCAAAAAGATAATCTGTTACTTCTTTGCGGCTCAAGTCAAGCATAAGCTGTGTGCGCGCAAGGTACATTTCGCGCCCCGGAATGTGAATGCACCAGTCAGGGTGCGCCTTGTAAAGCTCACTTTCAGGCGAAACCATCTCTGGCTCAACCCAAAGCCCAAAGCCCAAGCCGCGCTTTTTCATCTCTGAAACGATGTATGGTAGCCCGCCTTTAAGTTTCTGCGTGTTTACAACCCAGTCGCCCAAAGCGCGTCTGTCGTCAAACCTGTTGCCGAACCAGCCGTCATCAAGAACGAACATCTCAACACCGGCATCTTTTGCCGCGTCCGCAAGGGCGCAAAGCTTTTTCTCGTCAAAGTCAAAGTATGTGGCTTCCCAGTTGTTGATGACAATCGGGCGCGGCTTGTCTTTCCACTGGCCGCGGCAAAGGCGCTCTCTGTACAAATCATGAAAAGTGCGGCTCATTGCACCGAGACCGTCTTTAGAATAGACCATTACAACTTCAGGCGCTGTAAACGAAGCACCAGCTTCAAGATTCCAGCTGAAATTGTACGGGTTTATTCCCATAGAAAAGCGCGCTGATTCCATATAATCAACGTCAATTCTTGCCTCAAAGTTGCCGCTGTAGACAAAATTAAAGCCGAAAACTTCGCCTGAATCTTCAGATGCGTCTTTTGCTAGCAGAGCCACAAACGGATTCTGATGATGGCTTGAAGAACCGCGTCTGCTTTCTATGCTCTGCGTGCCGGGCACAAGGTCACGCATATAAACCTTGCGCTCCCTACCCCATGAGCCTGACATTTGAAGCATTTTATAGTCTGAACCTGCAAAATCAATGCAGGCGCTCATCACTTTTTCGATTTTTATTTTGCCGTCAGTTTTGTTTTCAATTTTTACCCAGCGGCAGATTACATCGCGCTCAGCCCAAGCCGCATAAAAAAGCGTAACAAAAATGTCATACTTTGTGTCTTTAAGCTTAAGCGCAAGCGTTTCAACTTCGCCGCTGTTTACTGAATAAGTAGCGGGCAAGCCTTCTAACTGCGGCTTTTCTTCTATTATATCATGCGAAAAATAGCGCAAATCAAGGGTGTGCGTACCGTCGTTCAGAGCAAGCTCTATTGCGCCCGGTCTAAAGTCGCTTTTGCCTGCTGTACTGTATTCCTGCGGCATAGTGTCAAGCGAAAGGTTTCTTGGGTCTAAATCCGGCAGCAAATTAACGCCGCGGTCTGTTTTCCAAATTGCAGAGTTTCCGCTCCATTTTTCAATACGGCGGCTCCAGCCTGAATGTGACACTATTCCGTTTTTTAAGACTGAAATAATGTAGCTTGAATTCGGCGTATTGAGCAGAAAAAACGAAGTTCCGTCCTCTGCGCATTTTTCAAAAACAACCGGCATTTTTCCCCCTTAATGCAGAATGCAATCTTGCAGTTTTGCATTATTTGCAATAATTCGTCATTGTCGGGCTTGACCCGACAATCTTTTGAGCAAGATTGCCCGGTCACGCCGGGCAATGACATTTAATGCTTTCTGGCATTCATCTATGTCAGTTTTATTCGATTACGAAAGTGCGGCCTTCGTAAAAGAAGATTGAATGTGCAAGATAACGGCGCACGGCTTCATAAAGAACATGACGTTCAACGTCTTTACCCATGCGGATAAATTCATCGATAGAGCGCGTGTCGTTTACACGGATAACATCCTGATAGATAATCGGGCCCTGATCAAGGTCTTCTGTCGCAAAATGACCGGTCGCACCGATAATCTTTACGCCCTTGTTCCATGCCTGATGATAAGGTTTTGCACCGCGGAAAGCCGGCAAAAATCCATGATGAATGTTGATGCAGCGGTTGTGCCAGCGTTTGCAGAAGTCGCCGCTCATAACCTGCATATAGCGGGCAAGAACTACAAAGTCAATCTTGTACTGCTGAAGAATTGCCTCAAGGTCAGCTTCGTATTCAGCTTTGCCTTTTGCCGGGTCTACCTGATAAAACGGAATGTGGAACGAAGTGGCAACATGAGCCAAATCCGGATGATTCGAGATAATTACCGGAATTTCGCAGTCAAGCTCGCCGTCAGCATATTTCAGCATAAGTTCGTAAAGACAGTGACTTGTCTTAGAAACAAGAATTGCAACGCGCTTTTTAACAGCCATATCAAAGACATGCCATGTAAGATTATATTTTTCCTCAAGCTTTGAAAAACCTTTTTTGAATGATTCCAAATTGAATTTATCTGTCGCTTCAAATTTAATGCGGCAGAAAAACATGTTGATGTCTACAGCTGTATGCTGTGCCAGATTAAGAATATTTCCGCCGTTTTCGGAAATGCAGCCGCTCACCGCAGCAATAATTGAGTTCTGGTCTGCACATTGAATTGTTAAAATATAGGTATTTGTGTTCATGTCTAGAATATAGCATAAACCGGAATCTTGTTAAACAGCTTTTCGGAATATTATGCAGGTTGTTCAATAGGCGAATGTGTTTGCCTTGTCAAATGGAATAATGCAATAAGCTTATTTGTGGTAGTGTGTTCCGCATTGCAAAATTTCAATATGCTTTTTTCCATTTTCTTCAACGATTTTGTAAACAATGCGGTTATAGTCATCAATCCGGCGGCTCCAATAACCAGAAAGATTATCTTTTAAAGGCTCTGGCTTTCCGATTCCATCGTAACCGTTGCGGTCAATGTCTTTTAAAATGGCATTCAGTTTTTTTAAGAGTTTTTTATCTGAATGAAGAATCAAAAAATCTTCCCAAGCTTCATCAGTCCAAAGTTTATTCATTAGTCAACCTCGGTGATTTCGTGCTTTGTAAGTTTTCCTTGTTTTGCGTGCTCCAAAGAAATTCTAAGCCGTTCCTGATTTTCTTCGCTCCAGAACGGGTCAGCTTTAAGCTCAAAAGGAATTTTATTTTCACGAAGACAGGCTGTCATAAACATATTGACTGCAGAACTTACAGTAATTCCAATGGACTCGCAGAATCCTTCAAAATTGTGTTTTTTGCTGTCATCAGTTCTAATGCTGAGTGTTGCCATAGTTTTGCCTCCAGAATAATCATTTTGTATATACAATATAACACAATGTCGCACATAAATCAAATTTGCTCATACAAATAGCACATTGGTAATATTTCAAGAAGATTCTTATTCCACACCGCAACATCACAGGTTTGATAAGACTATATCGAGTTTTCATTGGTCGTTATGAATGTAAAGTTTGAAAACTATAATCTACTCTTTAACATAGACAACACAGTTTTTTTAGTACCGTCCTTCCAGAAAGTGTATTCATACCATTCTTCATAGCCCGCATTGTCTTTAAAATGAATCTCATTTCCATTATTGTCGTATTCATGCCATTTTTCATAGTCTGTGCTGTCTTTATCATGGATAAGATTACCTTTTTTATCATATTCATACCAATCTTCAATGCCGTTATTATTTTTATAATGAATCTCTTTCCCGTTACCATCGTATTCGCACCATTCTTCATAGCCGTCTCTGTCTTTGTAATGGATTTCATTTCCTTTGCTGTTGTATTCTGAAATTTCTTTAACTATCAACCATCTTGAAAAAGTTTCACCGTTTACAGATACTTCTCTGCATACTTTTTCACCGACATCTACACTTAAAAT
>CADBUT010000187.1 GCA_902797925.1 uncultured Spirochaetaceae bacterium | reverse complement strand
TAGCTTCAAGCCAGTTTCCGAACACGTCTATTGTTTTTGATTCCGCTGCTCCCTGATAAGAGAGATAAAACGAATTTGCTCCGTTTATCCTTTAATGACTATCTGCGGCTCTTTACGTCTTCGATAGAAAGCTTAGCTGTTGCAATTTCAAGGTCTTTCTCTGAAAGAGCAGCCATAGCTTTAAGTTCTTCTGCATTATATGGAAGAGCATCTACAAAGTATTTTGCATAAGCTGCATAGTCTTCCGGAGAAGCAACATAAAGATACGGGAAGTTTACATCGTAGAATCCGTTTGTAGAAACCGGATAATTTCCCTGAATTGCATTGTAGACGAGCATGAAAGCGATGAGCGGGTCACAGTAGTGTCCGCCAGATTCAGCAGCCATACCGCCGCTCTTGAGCTGTTCGTCAAGGTCAGCAAGGAAGTCTGTAGAAACAACAGCGATTTTACCTTTTTTGCCCATTGATTCGATAGCAGCCAAAGCACCGACGAGAGTATCTCCACCACCACCGGCAACAATCAAAGCATCGATATCCGGGTTAGCGTTGATGATAGCTTCTGCTGTAGAACGGCCTGTATCAGATGTTGTTCCGCCATACTGTGGTTCAAGCAATTCAATCTTGTTAGAGTGTGAAGCATTCCATTTTTCTACACCCTGTTTGTAGCCCTGCCAGCGGAGAAGGAATGTAGCGTCGCCAGCTTCCCAACCTTCAAGAGCGATTTTCTTGTTACCTTTTTCAGCAAGAATAGTAACAAGCTTTTCACCGTTTTCAATTTCGTTTTCATGAACTGCACCAACAAAGTATGGAGATTTGCAAGCGAGTGCATATTCATTAGGATTTGTGTCCTGATTGATGATACGGAAGAACTGTGCACAATAAACTTTGTTCTGTGTACATGTATTGATTACCGATGTCATCTCAGCAGAAGCTGAGTTACAAATGATAATACCGTCACAGCCGGCAGCACTCAAAGTTTCAGCTGAGCTTGTTACGTTTTCAGAGATATGACCCTGATCAACGTACATAACCTGAACGTCAAGAGCTTTTGCAGCTTCATCAATAATGCGTTTACACTGGCTTCCCAAAGTGTCTGTTGAGCTCCAGATTGAAACACCGATTTTAATCTTCTTTGAGTCAGAAGAAGCTTTTGCCTCAGACTGTTTCTTTGAACAAGAAACAAGTGTTGTGCCTAATAAAGCAACAGCCAGAAGAACTCCCAATAATTTTTTCATTTAATATTCCCCCTTTTCCTAATAAATACATTTTCTGTATTCATTGAATATCAATGAGATGATTATTGAATGGAATAGTTGCTTTGTAAATTAAGATTTTTCAGAATTAAAGTTCAAAATTTTATTTAAACGGAATAAATGTTTAAAATTTTACTGAATAAGTACCGTAAGTTTCTGAACCAATAGAGCTGAGGAAATGTCTAAAAAGACCAAACAATGTCATTCTCGGGCTTGCCCCGGGAATCTATTGCAAGATTGCCGTGTCTCGCACGGCAATGACATTAATCAGCGTTTTTTTAGAAGCAAATACTTTTAGTCATAGACTTTTTCAAATTGTGGATTTATTTCATAAAGCTCATCGATTTTGTTGCGGAAATTTGGTCCATGATCTTCGTCAAACATTTCCTTCTGATAAAAATACAGATGAGTCATTTCATGAATCATTACACCGTAAAAATATTTTTTAGCTGCCTGACTACCTTTAAAATTTGGATTTCTAGGCATAGCTATGGCATAGATGTATTCGCTTTCGTCTTCATCAAAGAACCAAAAAGCCATACCACCATAATTAAATGTATCTTCCTTATTACGCAGGAGAGAATAGTCAACATATCCAATGTAATCAACTGTAAGTTCACCGTCAAAATAAAGGCCGTTGAATTTATCAAATAAATCGCGTAGTTTCTGATTTTCTGGAACTTCAAGATGCGGATTTTTTAATTTTTCAGCATAAAAAAAGTGTGAATCTTCAGTGTTGTCTGCGACGTTCTTTGTTGTAGCACAAGATACAAGCAGCAGACATGTTAAAATTACGATTAAAAACTTTTTCATATTTTTTTTCTCCTATTGATTGCAGTATACATTGCCTATTACGCACTTGCAAGCTGGCAGACAGGTTTACGCCTTGAATTCCTTGAGCACGTTTTCTTTGGCGTTTTTGATGTGATTAATCATTTCCTGCTCGGCGGCTTCGCTGTTGCCGCTCTGAATGGCGTTGAGAATGCGCCGGTGCTCTTCAATTGAAACAGCTGCCCGCTCTTTGCGGCTGAACGAAATGTCGCGCGCATGTTTTGCGTAGTTATGCAGCGTAGAAAGCATAAACCGCAAAGTCTTGCTGCGTGAACTTTCGTAGATAATCTTATGAAAATCGGTGTCGAGCTTCCAAAGTTCTTCGGTCTTGTTCTTCATAAGGAAAAACTCCTGAAGGTCGACAATCTTTTCGAGCGCGGAACTTTCGTCTTGGGTAATGTTTTTCGCGCTAAGG
>CADBUT010000186.1 GCA_902797925.1 uncultured Spirochaetaceae bacterium | reverse complement strand
TTGTAATATATTTTATATAAGAATTTAATTAATATGCGATCGATTCACGCTGAGTTTTCGAAAATTCTCGGCATGAATTTTCAGGTTTTCCTACAAAACTTCCGCATGATTCGTTTGTTCTTGTGCCTCAGATTGGAACAGTGCTGCAACAATGTTGGATGTTTTTCATGCACTCTCTGATTTTCTGGCATTATAAGCACCAGAATTAAGAAAAGCTACCTCAAAATAAAAAGACAAAAAAATATTCTCCTTAATCATCAAATGATAGACTTCTGTGATAATACTGTATTTATCTCAAACTCATAAGGAGAATCAATCATGTACGGAGCAATCTTAGGAGACATAATCGGAGAACCATTTGAATTTGTGCGTTACAAAGGCAAGGATTTTCCTTTGTTTTATGGAAAGCCGACACACAACACAGACGACACATGTATGACTATTGCCGTATGCAATGCGCTTTTAGATGCAGGCATTGACGCGGACGAAGAAACAATCAAGCAGAAAGTTGCAGTTTCAATGAAATACTTTGGGCGCAAATATCCGCGTGAACGCTACGGACAAAAATTTGTAAGGTGGCTTGGATGCGATTCAGCCGAACCGTACAACAGCTTTGGCACGGCTCAGCTATGCGCGTTTCAAGCGTCGGCTGGCTTTATGACACAATAGAGCGCACACGGCAAGTAGCACGATGGACAGCGGAAGTTACGCACAATCACCCTGAAGGCATAAAAGGTGCAGAATCAGTGGCTTCGGCAATATTCCTTGCACGTACAGGCAAAAGCAAAGACGAAATCCGCAAATATATTGTCAGTGAATTCGGCTATAATCTTGACCGCACTTTGGACGAAATACGCCCTGACCATTCTCATAAAGAAAGCTGTCAGGAAAGCGTACCCGAATCAATAACTGCTTTTCTAGAAAGTACATCTTTTGAAGACGCTGTGCGCAATGCGGTTTCGCTCGGCGGAGACACAGATACAATGGCTTGCATTGCCGGTTCAATTGCAGAAGCGTTTTATCAGAACAGCCCAGAAGGTATTTCGTCAGAGCTAAAAGCGCAATGCAGAGAAATTCTTGGCTCAACCAAGCACGACGAATTTTTAGCAGTAATCGACAGGTTTGAGAAAACTCAAAAAGTTTTTTCATAAAGCATTGTTCAGTATTACATGTAGTCTAATTTTATATGTATGGAGGATAAAGAATGTTAGATATGTCATTTATGTCAGTTATGTCAGAGTTGTTACGTTTTCCTTTTATAAAAATTATCTCTTTACAAAAGACCACCAATATTAGGAGCTTTGATTTAAAGACCTCTAAGATGCTCAAAGAGTACGATAAAGATTTTTTAAGCAAAATACAATTCGGAGATATATTGAAGAGTTCAGGAGATATTCTTTTATGTCCTGTTTCTGAAAATTTTAAGCCAAGCAATTCTCTTTCCAGAAAGATTATTAAAAAAGAGGGAAAATTGCTCAAGAAGGAAATTGAGTCCCTTTGTTCTTCGGATAGTCCAAAATGGATAGGCTCGGAGCATGTCGCTTTCTTGCCGTGCCGTAAACTCAAATATCGGGGAATACTTTTTGTAAGTATTGATTTCTATTCTGATAATCGAGAAGATATCAATGCAGCCAGAATAGCGGAAGCTCTGGAAGTTGCTGATAAATATAACTGCATAAAACTTACATGTCCTCAAAACTTGCTTTACAGCCCAGAAGATAATAATTTTTCTTTTGATTACATCGAGTGTCAATGGGTTGACATTATTCTGGCACTAAAAGACAAAATCAAAATTGACTTTGTAATAGAAAATTTAGTTCAGAAAAACTTATTAAGCTTTCTTAAATTTCAAAATTCTACGCCACGTAAAAACATCAGATATTCACTGATTGAATACTTACCAGATTGTGCTCAAATTCTCCCGCACTATAGAAAAAAATTAAAGTATATAAGAACTGTTTATAATTTCTCTGCTAGAACAGCAAGACAGTTAAGAAAACTACTGACAAATCCAATTAAAGACAGTAAAGCATTACATCTTTTCAAAAAACTACAAAAGATAATGGGTGTGTATCACGAAAACGGTTCTAGACTATGTAATGAGGGTTTTGAGTTTTTTGTCTTTAGGCTTTGCAAAGAAATGCCATGGAACTTTCAAAAACTAAAAGAACTTTTTGAAAACCTTCCCGAAGACAAATATGGAAGTTTTAATAATTTCATTTTTGAAAAACGATTCAGTGATTTAAGCATGTTTGAATACAGGAGCAATTTGAGGGAAGAATGAGATGTGAGGGTATTACGACAGAAAAAAAATTAGCACCTCATCCACAAATGATAGACTGCTGTGGTATTGTAATGACTGACGGCAGATTTGAATGAGGTATAATGAAAGTATGGAATACAACAAAGCTATGGAAATGGAAGAAAACAACAAAGAATATACGCAATTAAATTCTGTGATTGAATTAGTGCAAAGATATGGCAAGGAAGGATTTTCAAAACTTGATTCTTTTCTCTCCAAAGATTGTATTAATTATCACAAAGAAAAGACCAGAATTTATAAAGAACATGACATCGACAATGAAGAGCGGTTCAATTTCTTTGAATCAATTTCAGACAAATGGTACAGGGAAAACTTCCACAGTGATGTTCTTTATACAATATTGAACCCTAATACAAAAGAAATTGGTAGAAAATACTTCATGCAGGAATTTGTGAAATTTCTGAATATTGAAGACAGATTTGACTGCAACAAGAATTGTGAAGTTATAAAAGAACAACCAACCGGATTAATAGTTTGGGAAGAAGATGGTCAAAAAATAGAAAAACCAGGTTATATTGATTTATTCATAAAGAATGAATCACAAGCTATCATAATTGAGAATAAAATCAATTATGCCCCTGACATGGAAAATCAGCTTGTTCGCTACATGAAATATGTAGATGAAGAGCTTGGTATAAAGGAATATACAGTTGTATATCTGACTTTGACAGGTGACAAAGAACCGCCATTGGATAGTTATTCTAAGGATTTCGATGAGTATGCAAAAAAACTGCATGATGAAAAAATCTTAAAAAAAGTTTGTGCAGTAAATGAAAAACATGGATTAGCAAATGTATTTTTAAAGAATTGCTGCAAAAGACTTGAAGATGAAATGACTAATACCAATGACCCCGAATTGAAGAAAAAATGTAATATTGCAAGTGTCTATATAGATCAATATAAAACATTGCTTGAACATCTAGGAGGAAGAGCATATATGCTTAGTACAGAAAAGAAACTGATAGAGGAGATTTATTCTAATAAGGAAAAATTTGAAGCTGCAAGGGATTTTGCGGATTTATGGATTAAGCGAAAAGATGATGCTTTAAGAGAACTTTTACAAGTTAAATTTAAAGAGAAATTTCCAAGAAAAGTTTTACCATCAATAAGAAGAGTAAATGGAGCTGATGCGTATTTTTGGGAGTCAAAAGACAAGAATTGTTTCATCTACTGGCTTGGCAATAGTGAATTGGGATTCAGTTCTCTCGAAGGAGAAAAACTGTCAGAAACAAGACAAGATGAATTGTTTAAAATTATTCACCAGATTCAAAACAGAGAAGGCGAAAATAAAACAGAAATATGGGTTTACTGTTGGATAAAGGATTCCTCATCTCTTATTAATGATGTAATGAATGCCTTGGAAATCCTATTCAATGCTTAGGAATTTATTATAGTTATTAAAAGACTTCCGCTTCCTTTACCTTTCTAAACCGCTTATCCACAGGCAGTGGAACGAGCTATCCACAGACCGCAGATCCGCCGATCCACAGGCAGTGGAATAAGCTATCCACAGACCGCAGATCCGCCGGTCCACAGGCAGTGGAATAAGCTATCCACAGACTGTGGATAAGCCCAACTCTTTCCACAATCAAAAATATTTTTCCCCTTATCACGAAATGATAAATCTCTGTGATATAACTTGCTTATCACAAAGATTTTGCGAGGTAAGGATATGAAAAACTTAACATTAGAAAATCTCGCCATCTGTGGCTTTAAGACAATTAAAGAACCTGCCGCCATAGAATTTGCAGAAGGTCTGAATGCGGTTCTTGTATCTACGGATTATTCCATTCCCTGCGGACACTGGGATTTGTTCGATGCAATCCGGTGGCTGTTTGGTTTACAGATGCAGCATGGAAGAAAGATTATTTTTGACGAGAACATTGATGTTGCGCAAGTAGTTGCGGTTATCGGCGAAGACAGAAAAGAGATTGTCATATCCCGACGGATATTTAAGAATGGCAAAGATGAGCAGCTCATTGAATCCGAACCGAATACAGTTTTGCGCCTAAAGGAATTTCTTGTGGAGGAAGACCCAAACACACTCACATTTGGAAAAACAAAAATCCTCGCAACTAACGACAAGAAGCTTGCGATGCAGGCTGACAAAATGATTGGAATCACGACCAATGAAACAGGTAAAATTTCAAAGGTGCTTGTTTTGCCGAAGAAAGAAAACTGACAGGAGAAAAAAATGTCTGACGAAAATATCATCAAGCTTTCTGACATATTTTCTGAATCGGAATGGGCAGAACTTAAAAAAAATGCTAACAAAGAAGTTCTATCTATATTAATTTCATCGCTTGGCAAAAAGTATGACGAACTTTCCGAAACAGAAAAATATGTGCTTGAAAAAACAGCCATTTCATATTGCGAGGGATTGCTGCACACCGAAATTAATGATTTGAAAGATTGGCTGCAATTCTCTAATAGTAAACTTTTGTTCGCCTTTGAAGAAATCGAGGTTGCAACAAAAAGTTTGATAAAACAGCTTGAAGCTGCTTCCAAGAAAGACCATCTTTTTACAAAAGCTCTTATTACATTCTATAGCAAAGAAGAAATACCAATTTTTAAAATAGAAAAAAGTTTGCAAGCGTTTAGCGCATTTTTTGCAGAAGACGCACGTTTCCTTTGGCAAGTGAAAATCCCTGAAAATAATGAAACGGCTTTTGTTTCAATAATATGTGAGTGAAAAAAACACGCCGAGTTTTTGAAAATTCTCGGCGTTCTTTTTTTAAAACACGGCGTGTTTTTGGTAAAAACTCGGCGTGAATTTTCTGACAAATCACAAAAAATTTTGACCATCTAGCACCAAATGATAGAACTGTGTGTTATAAGGTGTTTATCAAAGAAAATTCAAGGGGAAATTTTATGTCAAAAGAAACTGCATATTACAGTATACAATGGAGTTATCTCGAAATTACAGATGCCTGGCTTCGCTTCAAGGTTATCAAGGATAGCTCTAAAAAACTTGAAGATTGTGTAAAAGAAGGTTTTGCTCAGGCAACAAGGCTTCCTCTGTCAAAAGTGGAGGAAATTTTTGCTAATACGTTCTTTCCAATAGAAGAAACACCACTG
Organism: uncultured Spirochaetaceae bacterium; assembly: GCA_902797925.1. Classification (GTDB taxonomy): domain Bacteria; phylum Spirochaetota; class Spirochaetia; order Treponematales; family Treponemataceae; genus UBA1240. The sequence goes on along the minus strand of CADBUT010000186.1, from coordinate 1,424 downwards.
TCTATGCTGGTTGATTTTGTTTCAAAAAGCGATGTGGTTATTGCAAATCCATATCATTTTTCAGTAGCTATTAACCGTTACGGACAAAATGAAAACATGCTTTTCCGGCTGACCGCTAAAGGAACAGATGAATACGCACTTTATATGCAGCAAGTTGCCAGGGCTAACCGCATTCCGGTTGTCAAAAACATACCGTTTGCTCGTGCCGCATATATGGAAATTGAAATTGGAAACAATCTGCCGGAAAATTATTTAGACGGAATTACTGCTATATATAAGCAGATACAGAAACTATAGAATGGACATGTTCGGAAACTGGTTTGAAGCTACGCTACCAATACAGTTTTCCGAACACACCTAATATTCTGTAAGCAGTCAATGTCTAAAGCATTTCTGCCAATGTGCGGATTTCATTCTTCCAGCGTTCAACAAAGTCAGCCGGAGCAACAGGTCTGGCGTTTACACCTTGCGAAAGCACCCATTCCATAACTTTAAGCGACTGAGATGAAGAAAACTTTATTTTTGTGGTATTCTCTTCATCAAAATCGAAAACTTCCTGGTCATCAGCCCAGATGCAATCTTTTACAAACTGGCGTGAATCATCATAAAAGTCAATTTCATACTGAACCTTTTCAGCTTCTTTAAATGCACCGAATCTTCCGCCACCGCAACGAGAACAAAATTCAAAATCATCCGGCAGCTCAAAGAACTGTCTTGTGTTTTTTATATTCTTCATACGCGAAAAATTGAAAAGACGCTCTCCGCCTTTTCCGTCATTTGCATTTTCATCAAAACCAAAGACAAAATACATACCGTCCTGCAAGAGCACCTGATATGGACGCAGCATTCGATGTGTTGTTTCGGTTCGCCACCGACCGTTATAATCAAATTCAATCAGTGTATTTTCCTTTATGCACTCAATTACAATTTTCCAGACATCTTCATCTACAATAACTTTTGGAAGAGGTGGCACAGCAACACGCTTTAAAAAATCAGATTTACCCATACCTTGAGAATCAGCAAGCAAATCTATAATCGAAGAAATCTCGTTATAAACTGGACTGCCTTCATATTGCATCATGAGCTGTTTTGCCAGAGAAAGAAAAAGAACATCCTTTGATGAAACTAAATTCATAGGAAGGTCAAAGTCATTTTCATAGTAATAACCGCGGTGAAAAGCATCATATTTAATATCTGCTCCAAGTCTGTCTCTAAGAAACTCTATATCCCTGCTGATAGTCGGAACAGAAACCTCGTTATCAAAAGCCAGCTGCTGCGAATTTGGGTAGCAGCCGGATTTTATTTTTGCATGGATTCTTGTAAGACGCTCAAACATAAGGTGACTGTCGGTATGCCGTTTTTCTGTTGACATGTTTTTCCTCCAATAGATTGATTTTACTCTAGAATATCATACGAGGTCTATC
>CADBUT010000185.1 GCA_902797925.1 uncultured Spirochaetaceae bacterium | reverse complement strand
GAAGCTATGCTTGTCCAGACGCTAGAAGGCACCGGCAAGCTGATAAACCAAAAAGGCTTGAGCTTTTCAGACGTTCTGGCGCGCGTAGCCACAAAGGGCGGCATCACCGAAGTCGGCGCAAGCGAAATCTTTGAAAGCTTCGGCAATACGGCTGCTGCGGTTTTTGAAAAGACTTTAGAAAAGCGCAAAATAACCACCGAAAAAGCGAAAGCGTCTTTTTAGGAGAAGGGGAAACCCCTACTTCCGAAACGCGGTTTTCCCTTCCCCTAAAACCCCATCCTTTTCCGGCACGGTCTAAGGGCTCTGCCCTTAGAAATCCTGTTTGTACAAGCATTAGAGATGTAGCTCCGCTTTTGCAGATTAATCTGGTCATTGAGCGTTGGTTGGTGAGCGTAGTCGAACCAAGTCGAAATGACCAACAGTGAGGGCTTATGTACAAAGGCGCGAGGGCGGCGGAGTGCGGTTCAAAAACACTCTGCTTGTTGTCGTCGCGAGAGCGAAGAGATTATAGTTTCATTACAACAAGCAGCGTGTAGCGCGCTAGCGCGCGGTTTTGGACCGTGCTTCGCTGCCCGAAAGAATGTGTACTTATGGATTACGATGAGACAGTGCTCCCTGGTGTTCAATAAAATCTATGTAAAGTTTTCATGTAGAAACGCTGGGGGCTTGACACAGACGGCTATTCTGTTCATCATTTTACAGCTATGGAAAATATGACCCTTTCACGCCAGTATTTAGAAACACTCACATCAGCCGATTTGATTGAACTTGCTGATGAATACGGCATAGATATTCCGGAAGGTTTGAGCCGCCGTTTCGTGATTGGTGAACTTCTAGAGGCGATTGATGAACCCCGTTATGATAATGGAAATGATTTAGTTGCTGATAATAGTGAAGTTCAAACTCCGGTTGTTCTGCCAAAAACTTATAATGAAACACAGATTACTGTAATTCTTAGAAACCCGGCATGGGCTTTTGTTTACTGGGATTTGAATGAATTGGATTACAGAGAAGCTGTTCAGACAAAGTCGTTTTCTTCTTTTATGCTCCGTGTTGTATATTTTTCAAGTTTAGAAGATGATTCAACAACAGAGATTTATGATATTCCAGTCCGTTACGAAGATTCTGACCGCTATATTCTGCTTTCACAGGCAGAAGTTGCTGTAAGAATTGATTTTGTAGCGGAATTCAAGAACCATGAACCGAGAATCCTTGCACGTTCAAGAAAAATTCTGATTCCAAAGGGTTGTCCTGAAATTACTTCAAAGTCTCTTTCTGAAAAGAAAGACCCGGTTCTTGAGCTTTCAGGTTTTCCTGAGCTGTGCCGCAGTCATTATATGAACCACCGCCAATCTTTTTCGTGATATGAGAGTGAATAATGTCTAAAAAATCATTAGTTATCGCTATTTATGCACATCAACCATATATCTGGCACAAGGAAGATGATTTTCTTTCGCAGAATGAGATTCTTTATTCCGCCATTTCAGAAACATATCTGCCTATGCTTAATATGTTCTCGAACCTTGAGGCAGACGGTGTTCCGTTTAAACTGATGATGTGTTTTTCGCCGTCGCTTTGTGCCCTGCTGGGTGACCCGACCGTTCAGAACTGCTACATAAACTGGCTTGATAAGGTTATTGCCTTAGGCGAGGAAGAAGTTAAAAGATACGGAGATGACGACCCGCGGTGTGCGCTTGCAGAAGAGCAGCTGCGTCAGGCAAAACAGAATAAACATGATTTTGTAGAGACTTATCAGCAGGATCTGCTTTCAAAATTTTCGTATTATGCAAAGAAGGGCAATATTGAACTTATGGCGACGGCAGCGACAAACTGCTATCTGCCGATGTATGTAGACTTGCCGCAGGCTGTGCAGGCTCAGGTTGAAGTCGGTTTGATGTCGCACCGCTATTATTTTGATACAGCGCCGGAAGGTTTCTGGCTTCCGTACATGGGCTACACTCCAGGTCTTGAGTCGATTATCCGTCCTTATGGTTTTTTCTATACAATTCTTGATGCGCACGGGCTTTTGTTCGGCTCGCCAGTTCCAATGAAGGGAATCTTTTCTCCGGCAAGGTGTTTTAATTCTCTTGCAGTTTTTGCGCGTGACAATGCTGCTGCTGCCGGTTTTGACGACAACCCTGAACTTTACGCATTGAAGGGCGAATACCGCAACCAGAACCGTGACATCGGCTTTGAAAGTCCTCTTGAACAGCTTGAAGGCTTTTTGAACAAAGAAAACGCACGGCTTCCTACCGGCTACAAATATTGGGCTAATGAAACTGATTCAATTTATAATGCTGCAAAGGCGTTTGCCAGTGTTTCTGATGACGCAGACACTTTTCTTGATATGAAAGCGAAAAAACTCTCACAGGTAAGTGAAGAGCTTGATAATACTGATGTTTCGTCTGTATGTTGTTTTGAAGCTTCATTTTTCGGGCAGAAGTGGTACGAAGGTATTGCGTGGCTTGAATCTGTTTTTAGAAAAGCTGCTGAGCGTGATGACATTAAGCTTGCGCAGTGTTCTGAACTTCTTGAAAATAAATTTTCACTGCAGAAGATTACTCCGTTTAATTCGGCTGCTTCCGGTACAGGTTATGCAGAAGACATGATAGATCATTCCAATGACTGGATGATACGCTATGTGCGGAAGGCTGTCGAAAGAATGATAGATCTTACAACAAGATTTCCGTCGGATTCAGGCTTAAAGGAAAGGTCTCTGAATCTTGCCGCAAAAGAGGTTCTGCTTGCGCAGTCAGGCGACTGGCCTGAAATGGTAAAAAAACAGGATTTTGATGCTTATGCTTCAAACAGATTCCGTGAAAGCGTGGGGGCTTTTACAACTGTCTATGATTCGCTTGGCTCTAATTCGATAAGTACTGAATGGCTTACGAATATGGAGCGTCAGCATAAGATTTTCTCTTGGATAAATTATCGCGCATTCAGTGCAAAGCACTAGAATTCTGAAGCTTTGTCATGCTGGCAGAGCTGGTATAATTTTTTTTACTGTTGTTTGTTCAAAGGAGGGGCAATGAACGATTTTATAAACAGAATGAAAGATTATCTTGATAAGGGTGTCGAGGTTTCAAAAGATGCTATTTCAAAAGCAAGTGAAAAAGTAGCTGATTTTGGCGGAAAAAGCGTTGTGCGCATTGAGATTTCGCAGCTTGAAAGCAAGGCGCAGAAGGAATTGCTGACTCTGGGTACTCTTATCTATGAAAAGCTTTCTATAAAGGGTGAGGCTTCTGTAGATAAGTCAGATGTTGAAGTTTCTGCGGCTTTAGCTGTTATTGACAAACTTAGGGCGGAGATTGAAAGCAGAAAATCGGAGCTTGAAGAATCACAGAAAAATTCTTAAAAAATGTATTAAACAATAAGTTTTTACTTGACATTTTTAGGAACATGATTTATCTTCTTAATCACCTTCTAAAACAGAGGGTGATAAAAAGTTTTTTTGAAAAATTAAAGAAGAAAATACTTGACACAACAGACATGTATGTGGTAAAGTCTTTGACACTCACCCGCCGGGAAGAAGCGGATGGTGCATAAACAG
>CADBUT010000184.1 GCA_902797925.1 uncultured Spirochaetaceae bacterium | reverse complement strand
TTTCCGAAGCCGCTTTATGTGGCAGTCAACTGCCCTGTCGTTAAGATAAGTATCTTGCGGATAGGCTATTTCAATCAGCTGCTCACGTGAAAGCACTTCGTTCTTATGCTCGATGAAGCTTTGAAGAATTCTGAATTCAGTGACAGTAAAATCAACATTCTTGCCGCAAATCTTTGCAGTGTAAGAAAGCAAATCAAGCTCAATGCTGCCGGACTTTAAGATTTTAGAAGCTTTTGCCTGACCGGCTGAATCAGCAGCATTGCAGCGCCTCAAAATTACATGAATTCTTGCGACAAGCTCTTTTATTGAAAACGGCTTGCATAGATAATCATCAGCGCCAAGTTCAAGGCCAAGAATTTTGTCAAATTCCTCGTCGCGGCTCGTAAGAAAAATGACAGGCGTCTTTATTCCAGATTCGCGCAGCCTTCTAAGCAATGTAATTCCGTCCATGACAGGCATCATAATGTCAAGCACAATAATGTCGGGCATCTTTGACGGAACAAGATTATCCGAAAGCACATAATCAAAAGCCTGCTGCCCGTCTGCAAATTCAAGCACGTCAAAACCTTCTTTTGCAAGAGCCGTGCGGACAGCAAGACGGACATTCTTTTCGTCATCAACTAAAGCTACAGTCATGACTCAATTAAATCAGCATGTTCCATTTTTTTCAAGCTTGACCAGTCAATTTTGCTCGTCATGAACATTATTACGGCAAGAACTACAAAGGCAAAGATTGAGCCCATCAAGAGCGCATAATCTTCTGACTGAAGGCAGCCGAGCAGATAACCGTAAAGTATCACGAAAATACCCGCCATAACTGCACCAAGCCTGTATTTTCTGGTGACAAGCGCCGTATAAAGCGAAACAAGAACGCCTGAACCGGCCGCACCAATTATATAAGAAGCAAAAAAGTTCATGTGTTCCGAAAGCGAAAGCAGCAGCAAAAAGAACAGCACGCTCGCCGCACCGCAAAGCAGATAGTTCACAGGGTGAAGATTGACCGAAGCAAAAATTTCGAACATGAAGAGCACGATGAACGGAACGATTATGAACAAAAACGCATAAGTATTTGCGCGGTTAAGCTTTGTATAAAGGTTTACAGGCTGAACAAAATCAAAGCCAATCAAATGAGAGCCGTCGCCTGCATCAAACGGAATGTTCCACTTTGCAGAAAAGCCGCTGTCGCTCAAGTTCCGTTCATCTGGCAAATACGAATAGCCTGTAAAGCCCGGCGACGCCCAGTCGCCGCTTATAGCCAGCGAAGTGCTTGACGAATTCAGTCTGAAATCAACATTTTCTGCGCCCCTTATTTTGAGCGAAGCTTCAATTTTGTAGTCGCCTTCAGGGTTTTCAAGATTGCAGCAAATTCCCTGATGCTTGTAATAAGTTCCGTCAGACGAACCGTTCACGCTGAAAACAGGACGTTCCATAACGCTTTTGTCAGAAATCTTGTATACCAGATATGCCTGTTCCGGATGATAGTCTTTTTCCTTAGAATCTGCCGGAATCTCAACATTCTTGAAACTTGCGCTTATATCAAGCGTACCTGTAAACACCGGTGAAGAATAAATGCCCACCGTCCGTTTTTCGGTTGCAAAAGTGAAATCATAATCCGAAGCTTCCGGGTAAATATAAAATACGCGCTCTCCGTTTTCCGCTTTTTTATTTTTCCGCTCGCCATAATAATCAATATCATAAATCTCATAAGGAACTGCAATCACAAAGCCTTCAGAAGAGAAGCTGCCGCCTGCAGAAGCATTAATATTGTCTACCGCATCATTAAAGACATTTCTTCTGTCATTGATTTTTGAACCGATTAACACGTTTGCCAGAAGCAGCAGCAGAACCACCGCACCAATAAAAGCTAATTTTGAAACAATTGTCTTGTTTTTCATAAAAATCTCCCGAAAATCATATTTTTTTTGCATCAAAGATGTCATTATCGGGCGTGCCCTGATAAACTTTTGTACAAATTTGATAGCAGATTGCCGTGTCATGCACGGCAATGACATAGATTCTGTAAAACTTTACATTTTACCAACAAGAGAATCTTATAAATGAATTATGTCAAAATTATGGCGGAAATGTGTTATTTTCTTGTGCTTCTTAATGGAATTGAAAAGCTGAATTTTGCGCCGCCAAGCTTTGCACTTTCAGAGACAAGCACCTCGCCCTCAAGAGAATCTGCAATAGCCTTTACGATTGAAAGCCCAAGCCCGGTGTGCGAAAAATCGCTGTTCTGCGATTCAGCCCGTTCTGAATAGAAGCGCTCAAAAATTTTTGCAGCCGCTTCGCCGCTCACGCCTTTTCCGTTGTCTTCTACAGAAAAGCAGAAAAAGTCTTTTTCTAAAACTGATGAAACCAGAACATCAGTGCCGAAACTCATTGCATTGTCTATAAGGTTTTCTGCCACGCGGTCAAAATAGTCTTGCGGCAGCGGCAAATTGATTTCATCTTTATTTGATTCAAACTTGACATTTACAGCCGGGTATTTCTTTTTGAGACGGTCAATTATGTGATTGGTGCAGCTGTTCACCGGCACAGGCGCAAGCTCATCGCCGTCGGTCACGCCAGCATCAATTTTTGAAATGTTCCGCACGCCGTTCAGCAAAGTCTGTAAATGCGAAACCTCATCAACAATTGCAGACGCAAGCTCCGTTTTTTCAGTTTCAGACAAGCTGCTGCTGCCGAGCAGTTCCGCCGAAGTTCTTATTGCCGTTAGCGGGTTCTTGAATTCATGCGCAATGTCAGAAGAAAAGGCCTGGCTGAATTTGATGCGCCTGTTAAGCCGCCCGATTAGCGAAGTAAACGAGCGCGAAAGCTCGCCGATTTCGTCATGGCGCTTTTTGCCTGTAAAGTCTGTAAAGAAGATTCTGCCCTTTTTGTCTGCACAGTCAGAAGCCTGCCTTGCAAGCTTTCTAAGCGGATACGATATTCTGAAAGCAAGAAAAACGGCGATTAAGACAACGACTATCAGCGAGCGCAAGAATATTTTGCCCAAATCAAGGCGCAATTCATACAAATTCTGAAGAATCTTATAAGTTGATCTGTTCACAAGCACCACGCCGCAGACTTTTTCATTTTTAATAACCGGAATTGCCGAATAGAGCGTAACGCTCACCTGCCCGCCGGAAGAAATTCGCGTAACCGCGCCGTATTTTCCGTCCAAAGCAGCTTTTACTTCTTCGCCGTCAAAGACAGACTTGCCTGTGTAAAAATCAGCTGATTCATAAGGCATGGCCGGCGCTTTGAAGTATCTTCGATAAACGCGGATCGGGAAAGAGAAAAGCCGGTAAACAAAAGACTGGTTCGCCGGCTTAAGCGTTTCTTCAGTTTTTGCTTCATAACGCTCAGGATTTGAAACAGCGCCCGAAGCGGCTTCATCAGCAGTTTCATCATTTTCAGACACGGCACTTGAATCAGCAACAAGCATTCCGTTTCCGTCAAGAACGCGGATTCTTGAATCGAAGCGGCCGTTCATGTTCTTGAGAAAAGCGGCTGCAAAATCTTTGTTGATTGATTCATCGTTGTCTGTTGCAAGCGCAGCAGAGACAAGCCGCCCCTGCTGCACGTTTGAGCTTTCCATCATTGCAAGCTGCTGCTTCTCATAAGTTTTGAGCGCCATCGTAATTGCAACCGGAATAAACGCAACAATTATAAGAAAAATCGAAATCTGAAGGCTTATGCTTAAGTTGAACTTCTTCATGCTATAAAAGCTATATCATAATTCAAAGTAAAAAAGAAGCCCTGAAATACCAGTTGTCGCAATAATCTGCCACTTGTCACTGGAAAAAACACCTGCAAAATAAAGCCTGCTATACTGGCTTTGCAATCAGGGAGATTCAAGTTATAGTTTATCTATAAAGCTTTAATACCCTGCACTTGCAAAACCTGACAAAAGGAGAATTTGTTGCGCACAGAAATTAAAATCGAAAAATGCGGAAAACCTTTCTGTGTTATTCACGCAGAAACTGAAACCTCCGGTATTACTGCCGTCGCTGAGAAAATCCGCAGAATGGATGAAACCGGCAGAATGACGGTAATATCCGGCTGGGACGGTGATTACTGCATTCAAGTCAGGCAGGGCGATATTTTCAGAATCTACAGCATGAACAAAAAAGTTTATCTTGAAACTGAAAAAGAGACTCTGCTTTTGAAAATGAGGCTCTATGAATTTGAACAGCTTGCCGAAAGCTGCGGCTGGACAGACTTCATAAGAATTTCGAATACGGATATTGCAAATTTTTCAAAAGTAACTGCACTGGACATGTCAATAACAGGTGTTGTCCGCATAAACTTTACAGACGGAAAAACTGCAATAGTTTCAAGAAGATATATGACAAAGATTAAGAGCCAGCTGAATATGGTTCACAAACAGGAGTAATACTATGTTGAAAGAAATAATTAAAAGAGCATCTTTAGGATTTATGATTGGTGTATTTATTGGTGAAACAATTCTGATTTTTGAGTCACTTTTAGCAGGTAACGGAAATTTCTATCCTATTTCTGCTTATCTTAGTGCACATACAAACACAGAACTGAATGCTGTAATTATCCAGTACTTTCTGTTCGGAATAATCGGAATAACGTTTGCTTCATCTACAGTTATTTTTGAACTTGACAACTGGAGCCTTCTTGCACAGACAGTGCTTCATTTTGTCATTACTTCGGTTGTAATGTATATTTCCGGTTTTTTATGCGGCTGGTTCCCACACACCACAAGAAGCACAATCTTATGGTTTGTTATTTTCATCATAATTTATGTGATAATGTGGATAAGTTTCACCATTTATTACAGGAAAAAAACAGAATCAATCAATGAAAGCTTAAAGAAACAGGCGTAAACAGTTTTTACAATGTCATTACGTATATCTGGCAGGGGTTAAGCTCATCCCAAAGCTCAGGCATAACTTCAAATTCTTTAAAGCCCAGACTGCGGTAAAACAGGTTTGTCTTGTCATAACATTCGTACATGCCTAACTTGACTGTTTTTACCTGAATGAATGAATATCCTGAAGCGGCGGCAATTTTTTTCGCTGCTTCACATAGAGCGCGCCCTATGCCTTTGCGGTGATATTCAGACAGCACGCCTAAAACAGCAATTTCAACTGTACCTTTTCCAGTTTCTTTAAGGCAGATAAAACCGTGCGGCTCTTTGCCTTCAATGTCAGCAAGCATAATCTGACTGCCGCTGTCAGCAATTAAATGCTCGCGTCCTTCCGGATTTTCAAACCAGACGGTCAGCTGTTCAAGCACAGTACGCGCAATTTTTTGTTTTTGGGTGCTGTCTGTTATCTGTTCAATCATTAATTGCTCTTTTTTTTGTCCTGAATTATCAGGCGGCGCAAGGCTTCTACACCGACTGTAATTGCAAGCTCGGTATCGTGTGCCTGCTTGTTGGGCAAGCCTTTCTTGGCGCGCTCTTGGTTTGCAACAACTAAAAAGCACGAGCCTACGCGCACGCGCAAAAACTGACCGGCGATAAAGAGCGCGGCGCTTTCCATTTCTGAAGCAAGGCAGCCCATTCTTAGCCACGCCTGCCACTTGTTTTCAAGCTCGTAACTTACAGGCATTATTTCCGGTTCGTGCTGACCGAAAAATGAATCTTTGCACTGAACAACGCCTGTATGGTGCGGCGCTTTAAGTTCTGTTGCGGCGGCAACTAGCGCATTAACGCAGTCAAGGTTTGCAACTGCCGGATATTCGATTGGCGCAAACTCGCGGCTTGTGCCTTCCATGCGGACAGCACCAGTAGCAATTACGATGTCGCCGCCCATAACGTCTTCCTGCATGCCGCCGCAAGTGCCCACGCGGATGAATGTGTGTGCGCCGCACTTTGCAAGCTCGTCTATGGCGATTGCAGCAGACGGGCCGCCGATGCCGGTTGATGTAACGCTGACCGGAACACCTTCGAGCGTGCCGGTGTAAGTCGTGTATTCGCGCACATCGGCTACAAGCTTTGGATTGTCAAAATGGGCGGCAATCTTTTCGCAGCGTTTCGGGTCGCCCGGCATGATGACGTATTTTCCGATGTCGGCTGGGCCGACGCCAGTGTGATACTGCTTTCCAGAACCTTCTGTGTAATCTACCATAGTCTTGCTCCTTTTGTGTATGTCATTCCCCGGCTTGACCGGGGAATCTTGCTCAAAAGCTTTTCGGGTCAAGCCCGAAAATGACGAATTATTGCTAATAATGCAAAACTCGAAATTAAGGCTAATTAATCAGTAAAGATTGTCTGGTCAAGCCAGACAATGACACTAACCTCTATAAAAGTTAATCAGACAGCCTGCCAAGATAATTTTGCGCTCGTCGTCGGTAAGGTCGCCGACAGAAAGCTCAAATTCATTTACTGTGCCGTTTTTCTTTATAGCATAAGCCTTTATAGACGGCAACTTTTCTTGAATCATCTTCTTTACGCCCGGCAGGAACACATAATCATCGTTGCTGAACGGAAGATTCTTGTCGCCGTCTTTATAGATGAACGGAAGCATACCCCAGTTGATGAGGTTCGAGCGGTAACGCTTTGTGGCATATTCGTTTGCGATGTTTGCACTTGCGCCAAGCACGCGCTGGCAGCTTGCGGCCTGTTCGCGGGCTGAACCGTCGCCCGGCTTTACAGCGAAAATCGAAGAACCTGTCTGTGCGCTTTCTGCAAGCTTTGCAAGACCGGCATCTTTCTTGGCAAGAACAGCGATTGCAGCTTTTATTTCAGCTTTTATTTCGTCTGAAAGGTCGCGCACTGCCTTTGCTCTGCCAACATAAGCCGGGTCTTTGCGGCTCAATGTGAATTCAGCAAGACCGAGCGGATTTGAGCGGAACGATGAAGTTTCACCTGACGGAATAAGCTCGTCTGTTGTTGTAACAGGGTCGTGAATCTCAGATACAATCTTAATCAAGAGGTCGTCGCTGAGAGGCTTCATTGCAGGCCAGTCCTTAATGTTCGGGCCGAACTGAATCTCAACTTCTGGATGAGCCACGCCTTTTGAATCATAAACGCGTTTTTCGTAAATCGTCTTGTCAAAGAAATATTTTTTTCCGCTAAAGTCAACGTCAAATTCAGTCGCAGGAGTAAGGAATCCTTT
>CADBUT010000183.1 GCA_902797925.1 uncultured Spirochaetaceae bacterium | reverse complement strand
GGAAACGATTTGTTGAGTTCTTCCGGAAGCGAGCTGCCGCATTCACTTGACTGATATGCAAGATTAGAGAACAAGTATCTGTCACAGACTACAAGCTCTCCTTTCTGCGTATGCTCAAGAATGCCGTCTTTGCCGTAAATATGCTCGCATCTGTCTGCCGCAAAGAGGCGCGCTGTTGTGTCGGGGTGAAGTACGATGTCTCCTTTCAAGACTTTGCGCAAAAAAACTCCGGTTTCTTTTGCAGTAGGTTCAGCTGTAAACCAGGACGGTTTGCTTTTGAGTTTATCTTTTAGTATATTTAGTTGTGTTGTTGTTCCGGCACCGTCGATGCCTTCAAATACAATAAAGTTTGAAATGATCATGGGAATCCTTCGGTTTGTGGTTTAACGAGTAATCGGCATGAAATCGTCATCTCTGAAATATATTGTTATAAGTTTACTCTTTTTGCTGATTATTATCATTGCAACGGTCTTGGTGCAGCCGCTTTACAGGCAGCTTACGTCAAAATTCGACCTTTTTTCTGATTATATTCTTAAGACAGTTTCTGATTCTCTCGGCGTAGACATAACTTATGAAAAGCTTTCGCCTTCAGTTTTTTCGAGCATAGAAATTGAGGGCGTAAAGCTGAAAAACCGCGACACCGGGCAGATTCTGGCTGAGCTTGACAAAGCTTCTATAAAATATAACTTGCTTTCGCTCTTGAAAGGCGATTTTGTAAACGCCGTAAAAGAGGTTGTCTTTAAAGGCGGCAAAATCGAATTTCAGAAGAAAAGCGACATGCCGCTTGTTATCCGCATCAGAGATTATTTCAAAGAGAAAAAAGCCGGCGGGCAGGCGGCGGGGCAGAATCAGCCGTCAGCTGAAGAAACTCAAGTTATTGAATCTGTGTCTGGCGAAGAGAAGGTAATCGAGATAAAAGATGAATCTGACATTGAAGCGCTCATAAAAAAAGCTCAGAACATTCTTGAAGGGCTTCCGTTCATAATTTCTTTGCGCGATTTTGTGATTCATTACCGCGATGACAATTTTGACGCAAAATATAAGCTTAATTCGGTTTCTCTTGTGCCTGAAAAGCAGAACCATCTTAGCCGCCTTACGGTTGACAGCAGCTTGAACATAGAGCTGATAAACCCAAGACGCCCGAAATTCTTCAAAGGCGCGAACAGCTTCTTTTCTTGCAACATTGACGTGCAGGGTACTTGCGCTTCTGACTTAACTGAAGCGTCAGCTACGCTGACTTTTGACAACATAAAAGCAGGTCCTTATTCGATTAACAAATCAGCCTTTCTTGCTACGCTTGACGACAGAACTATTACAGTCGATATGATTCAGAATCTGCTGCCTTATGATATTCAGGCAAAATGGGAGCTTGTAACAGGTGAGATGGAAGCCAAATTTGAGGCTGAAAAGCTTGACTTGTATGACCTGATGCCTGTGCAGATTTATTCGCTTGCCCTGCGCCGTTTTGCTAAATCGACGATAGACGGCTCTTATAAGCTCAACTTCAACACAAAAGAAAAGCGCCTTTTCTACGATGTTACGGGCGAAGTCTCTTTGACGGAAAAACTTCTGGACGGCGGCTTAAAGGCAGAATACGCTTTTACCGGCACACAGGAAAAGATGGAGCTTAAGAAGTGCAGGGTAGACTCAAAATATGCGGCTTTTGCCCTGCAGGGCTCGTGCATTTTTCAAGGCCTGCGAATTGACGGCTTTGCCGACATACGTTCGATTTTGCTGCCGAACGGACAGAGTCTTGCCGCCGGTGTTTATTTAAAGCCGCTGGAAAACGGTACTAACGCCATAATTCCACGCCTTAGTTTGGGCGCACAACAGTTCAAAGACGTCAGCATGACAATTGTTCCGGCTCAAAACGAAATTAATTTTACAATATCGGCTCTAGATGCAAAACGTGACAAGGGAGAGCTGCTTGTTGACGGCTATTATACTTTTGAAAAAGACGCACTGCTTGAAATTCATGCCACGACAAAGCTTTTGTCAATCGGCTCTGTGGCACGCGCCGCAGCTTTTTTTGCAAAACCTAAAGCGCAGAAAAATCTAAAGAAATGGGCGGATAAACTTACACCTTATGTAATTTCAAGCGAAATATTCTTTTCTACTGATTTAAAGTCTTATACGCTGAATGCACCGCGCGTCGGCATTATGAATACATCAGGAAAGCGTCAGATGATTTTCTGCAGCGTAAGCGGCAGTGAAATGCTCTTTTCAATTAACAACATTCTTGCAAGCTGGTCTGGACAGAGGCTTCAGGGCAATATTCAGGTTGATATCGGTAAGGATTTTCAGGACGTAATCTTTTCTTCTGAGCTTAATTTTAACGACATTCCGTATTCTATAGGCGGAACTTATGTGCCGGATTCATATATTTCAGTTGTCGGTGATTACGGGCTTGAAGTTTCAGTTGATTTGGCTGGCGAAGAAAAGCTTGGCTCTGTGTTCTTTGAGAATTTCCCGTTAAGGCTTTCAGGCAAAATGTTTACGGCTTCAGCAGAAGCTTCTGTCGCTTATGAATCAGCTGAAAACTGGCAGGTTCATGTCTCTTCTTTTAACTTGCAGGACGTTTCAGGCTTTTTGAGCGCAAAACCGAACATCAACCTGTCTTTTGTGGCTAATCCGGGCAGTGTGCTTATTGAATCGCTTACTTATTCAGATTCTGTCGGAACTCTTGCAGGTACAGGCTCTCTTTCGTGGCTTCTTGAAGATGATATTCTTGATGCAATGGCGATGAATATTCAGTTTATCAATACTTTTTCAACCGAAAGCATTACGTTAAGCGGAACGGCATCAAATCCTGAGCATATAAAATATAGCGAAGCTGACTGGAAAAAGGACTATTATTTTACGTTTGAGGGCTCTATCGAGGATTTTGCTTTTGCAAGAATAATGAACCGGCAGCACTCTTCTGATACGCTTTCTGCTGCGCTGACCGCTTCCGGCACTTTTGACGATCCTCTGATGACGCTTGCCGTTTCTAATGCCAAGTGCTCTATAAAGGGCTGGCCTTTTGAAGCTCATGGTTCTTTTCTGCTTGCTGACGGCACTGCAACAGCAGAAGACGTTGACATAAAATTCCGCGACCAGGAAGTGACTAACTTTGTGCTTGATTTTAAGCCGAAAACTTTTAACGGCAAGCTGACACTCGATTATCTTGGTACATTATTTGCCGGAAGCGATTCATTCCATTCGTTTAAAGTGCCGCTTGCAATTTCGCTTGACAGCAAAAAAACTGCGGAAGATTTATTTGTTCCGAAAGAGTTTTCTGTTTCAGTTGCAATCGCAGGTGTTACAGGTGATTTGATAAACATAAAAGATACATACAATTATTTGATTACTAAAAAAGCTGACCGCGTGGAATTGTCAGGCGGCATAAAAAACGAAGCAAAAGGCTTTTTTAACTTGGATACCGGTGCTGCAAGCTTTGTATTGTCAGAACCGTCTCCGCTAAAAGTTAATATATCAGGTGAAGTTCAAAAGAAAGAAAATAAGATCAATCTTTCTATAAAAGGTCTGCAGGCTGATCTGCTCCGCATGAAAGGTGTTTTAACATATCCGGTATTTAAAGTTGAGACAGGTCTTATTGTCGGCTATGGCTCTATAACAGGTATGCTGTCTGATCCTGAGTTTAACGGCGAGGTTACACTCATTCAGTTTGAAGCAGGCATCCCAAAATTTTTGGATGACACATTCTATATAGATCATACTCCGATTAAAATTGAGCACAGTTCTTTCCGCGTAGACCCTATGATTGTTTCTATTGGAAAAGGAGAGCTGCTGTTTGAGGCATTTGCTTATTTTGACAGATGGAAATTCGGTACATTGTCTTTGAGTGCAAAAACACTTCAGTCAACAAAACTTGGCGGAAAAATAGATCTCGGCTGGATGAACGTAAACGGCAAGGCTTCTGGACAGATGCTTATTGAGATGACACAGGATGATGTTTCTATGTCCGGTGATGTTCTTCTCGATAACGGTTCGGCAGAAATTACATTAGGCTCAAAAACGAACCAGAAGAATAAACCGAAATCGAAAATGGAAACCAAACTTAATCTCAATATCGAGATTGGCGAAAAGACTGAAATCGTTTATCCGAACAGAAGGGCTCCGGTTTTTTGGGCACAGGTTGTTCCTCATGCAAAGTTTCTTATAACTGCTGATACTGCAATGGACGAATTTGAATTCAAAGGAAGTCTTGACCTCCGCGGCGGTGAAATCATGTATGTAGGCAGAAACTTCTATTTGAAAGAAGGCCGTCTTGTCTTTAACGCTAATGAAGATAATATAGATCCTCTTGTTTCTTTTAAGGCAGAAATCCGTGAACGTGATACAGACGGCAGACAGGTCAAGATTATCTTGTCTGCCGAAAATCAGCTGTTGAGCCAGCTGTCACCGTCTATATCTGCTTCTCCTGCAAAGAGCGAGGCTGAAATTATGGAGCTGCTCGGTCAGGCTCTTCTTGCAGATTCCGGAGATTCTGATGTGCCGATGGCGCAGATTGCTATCAGTCTTATGGACTATGGAATGCAGATGGCATTCTTCAGACGTGTTGAAAGACAGTTGCGCAATGTTCTAAAATTTGATATTTTTTCATTTAGGACAACAGTTGTTCAAAATACAATGCTGCAGATGTTTAACCTTAATAAAGGGCGTCAAATATCAATCGGTAACTTTTTGGACAATTCAACTGTTTATGTAGGTAAGTACTTTGGCGATGCTATTTATGCAGATGCAATGCTGCAGATTGTTTATGATGAAACTAAATTTGATAAAAACAGATTCTTAAGCGGATTAAAGCTTCAGCCGGAGATTGGTTTTGAAATGAACAGCCCGTATGCGACAATACGTTGGAGTATTTCACCGGATGTTACGAATAAGTCCTCTTTTAGAAATTTGCTGGTACCGAATACGTCTATTACATTTTCTAAAAAATGGGAGTTCTGATATCTGTGTGATATGTCGTACGTGGACTTTAATGATTTTTGAAAAGTTTCGATATTCTATATATGTAAGTAATTAGGAGTTTTTTAATGTATTTAATAAACAGGTTGTGCTTGAAACGGTTTATTCTTTTTGTAGTGCTATTCTCTTTTATCTTTGTATTGCCGCTTGCAGCACAGTCTGAAGACTGGTTTTATGGAAAAAAGATCAAATCCATAAAATTCAGCGGACTTCATTATGTATCGCGTTCCGATGTTTCCGGAGTAACAAAAGGATTTCTGGGCAAAGAATTCAGCGATGAAGTATATTTTGAACTTTTGAGCCGTATCGGTGCTCTTGATTATTTTGAGTCTTTTGATACATCTATCAGTCCTTCAAATGAGAAATATGAAGCGGTAGAAATAGTTTTCACTGTTATTGAAAATCCTATAATTGCAAAAGTTGAATTTGTTGGAAATAAGAAGATAACAAGAACTGACTTGCTTGCCCGCATGAAAATGAAAGAAAAGGATATTTTTTCAGAAACAGATCTTGAAAAAGAAGTTCTTAATCTTAATGAATATTATCTATCAAAAGGTTATACAAATGTCCATATTACAACAAACTGGGAAAAGACAGAACATAATGAGATAAATTTAAAATATTTGATTAATGAAGGTTCTCCAACTTCAATCCGTTCTATAAAGTTTGAAGGCAACCAGATTGTTTCAGAAAGAACCTTACAAGGAACAATGAAGTTGAAGGCAAAATCATTGTTTGCTAGAGGTGCGTTTCAGGAAACTAAGCTTGAGGCTGATAAGCAGGCTATTTTAACATATTATCTTAGCCGTGGTTATGTTGATGCGGATATTATCGATGTAATCCGTGAGGATGCAATTGACGATAAAGGTAATTCTGTTATCGATTTGACTTTTGTTATTACAGAAGGCTATCAATATTCATTTGGCGGTGTAAAATTTGAAGGCAACTATCTGTTTTCATCTGAATACTTGGGCAGTAAATTCAAGATGAATACCGGGGATATTTTCAATTATACAAAATTCAATGAATATCTTTCAAATATGTCTGATGCATATTATGAGAACGGTTATCTTACAACGGCTATTGTTCCAGAATCTTATAAAGATGAAGATTTAAGACAGATTTCTTTTTTGATTCATATTCAGGAACAGTCTAGAAGTCATGTTGAGAGCATAAGTGTCGTAGGAAATAAAAAAACAAAAGACAATGTTATTCTTCGTGAAGTACCGATTGAACCTGGTGATGTCTTCTCAAGATCAAAGTTGATGAACGGTATGAAAAATCTGTATAATCTGCAGTATTTCTCGAACATCATTCCAGATGTTGTACCAGGTTCAGAAGAAAACCTTATGAACATTGTTCTTAATGTTGAGGAAAAGTCAACAACTTCAATTGAAGGC
>CADBUT010000182.1 GCA_902797925.1 uncultured Spirochaetaceae bacterium | reverse complement strand
GGAAATGGTTTTGAAATGCCTTTAAGAGGACAAGTTCCTTTTCGCTCCGGTACCCAGATTACCTGCATCCAGGTTGTTTTTACCAGCTCACCTAAAACTTCATCAATCCAAGGAAGATCGGCATTGTCAGTAACATAAGTCCAGCTCATCTCGAGCCTGCAGATTGCTTTTGTCGGGGCGTTTGCATCATCAACATAAGCTTTGCCCGGCATTTTTCCTTCAAAATAACAGCTGAGTGCAGAACAGTTTGGCTGATGTTTTTTGTAAAGCGGTTTGATTAAATCCTTTTTTTCCTCGGGTAATTGGGTGAACATGTGACCTCTCCTTTTATTTTACCAGATAATATTTAGTCTATAAGAAACAGGACATTCACTCGGCAGACGTTGAACCTTATAGCCTTTTCCTTCAAAGTATTTAATTACTTCATCAAGATAATATTTTTTGTCGTAGGTATAATGACTATATGTATTTTCGCCAAGATGTTTCTTTACTTCGATGCCTTTGCAAATCTGTTTAATCTGATCTTTAGTTTCTTTAAGAGCTTTATCAAACTGCTTTTCGTGAATTGTTTTGTTTCTTTTTTCTTCTATGCTGTTCATTGATACTCTCCATATATTAGCAAGAATTTGTCATTGTCGGGCGAGACCCGACAATCTTTCTGTTCTTAATTATTGATAGATTCCCGCGTCAAGCGCGCGAATGACACGATTTTATGAAACTTGCCATTTGTGCTATTTATATATTTTTTTAGCGTTTACTTCTGCTGTAAAAGTTTGAATGTCGGTGTAAAACTTCAACAGAATACTATATATCTGAATGATAGCATAAGTTGGCAGAATTTCAAGTTTCTTTGTGTGCTACACATTCCCAGGAAAGACAAAGTCTAAGTGCTCTTTTGCAACTTCAACAAGGCGCATGATTGTGCTGACCGGTGTTGGCGCTTTATTTGTAAGCTTGAATGCCGGAAAGAATCTGGTGATATGGAGCGGTACTTTTTTGTTGCAGGCCCAGATAGGTTTTATGCTCATTTTTTCAAGCTCCTGGATTGTCCTGAGGCAGAGTGCATAGGCAAAGCCGCGGCTGCTTATTCGTCTGACATGAGCTCGGTTGTGTATTTATAAACTACAACAGTGTTTGCAATTTTATCATGCAGGGCTTGCCGCCTGGGCGATTTTGTCGTTAGTCTTTTTGTTTATTACTTCTTACTGTTAAGCCGTAAAGCATAATTAATGATGAGCAGAATAGAGTACAAGATAATCTGAATAATATATCTGCGGAAATTCCTATTTTATAAAAAAATGATATTCCAAACATTAAATGGGTATAAGAAACTATAAAACAGATAAATAATGGAATTAGAACAAAGCGATATGGTTTTGTCTTAAAAAGAGTTTTGATTATATTGAATTGTTTATTCGTAATTATATATATTAAGAAAAATCCCCAAATAACAGTAATTGGTATAAATACTAAAAGAGCTGGTAGCTGTCTGTCTAATAATGAAAAAGCCAAATAACAGAGAGAAAATATAATCGATAAGATTCCAAGAATAATAAACATTTAATCATTCCAATATAAAAATATAATTGATGATAATATCTTACACGTTTGTCAAAATCTCGGAAATGCTGAAACAGTTGTCGCCGATATGCTCGATGCGGCGGACCATGTCGATGTACAGAAGCTCAGACTTGACGTCTGCGCCGCTTTCAAGACGCTTTCTTGCAACCTTCTTCAGGTCTTTGCGGAAAGAATCGATGCCGTCTTCGAATTCACGCGCCAAATCGAGCTTTTCTGGCGTAAGCTGGCTATTGATGTTGCGCCTGATAAATTGAAGGAACTGGCGCACAAGCTCAAGGTAAGGCAGCAGGCGTTCCATGTCTTCCTGCTGGAATTTCATCTTTTTGTCGATTGAGCGGTTTATGAGCGTAATCGTTGAATAGCAGCTGTCACACATGTTCTCAAGCTCGTCTACAATCTGAATGAGGCTTGAAACATGGTTGAGCTGCTTTTCAGAAAGCTGCAAAGTTTCGCACTTCACAAGATAATGCGTAATCTGCTCGTGCATCTGGTCAACGTAGTTT
>CADBUT010000181.1 GCA_902797925.1 uncultured Spirochaetaceae bacterium | reverse complement strand
TTGAGCAAATACCTGCAACTCATTAAACTGTGCAAATCATGAAACCAGAATTACTAAATTCACTTAACGGCTATGATGCCAAAAAATTTGTTAGCGATTTCATTGCGGGCATTATCGTAGGAATTGTTGCACTTCCGCTCGCCATCGCTTTTGCCATTGCTTCCGGCGTGAACCCTGCCGCCGGCCTTTTTACAGCTATTATCGCAGGCTTTTGTATCAGCGCATTCGGCGGCAGCCGCGTTCAGATTGGCGGCCCGACCGGTGCTTTTGCCGTAATCGTTTACGGCGTTGTTGCCCAATACGGCATGAGCGGCCTTGCCACAGCTACAGTTATGGCCGGCGTTATGCTCATTCTGCTCGGCGTGTTCAAGATGGGCGGCCTCGTTAAGTTCATTCCGTACACAATTGTAACAGGCTTTACAGCCGGAATTGCAGTAACGATTGCAGCCGGTCAGCTCGGCGATTTCTTCGGTCTTCGCCCGGATTTTTCTTCGCCGATGATGATTCTTGGAGAGGAATACGCCAAAATGCCGGGCGATTTTCTGCCGAAGATGATTGTCTACGTCCGCTCGGCGGCAACAATCAACTGGTACTCTTTCGCGATGGCCGCAATCTGCCTTGCGTTCATCTTCATCTGGTCTAAGTTCATCAAGAAAATTCCAGGCTCTTTCATCGTAATCATCGTTGCAACTATCGTGAACATCATTCTCGAAAGCAAATGCGGGCTTCACACCGATACAATCGGGCATTTTGCAGACGGCGCGGAACATTACATCATTCCAACGACTTTGCCGAAGCCGCAGCTGCCTGATTTCAGCATAAAGACGATTACTACATTGTTTCCGACCGCAATTTCGATTGCAGTGCTTGCCGCAATTGAATCGCTGCTTTCTGCCGTTGTTGCCGACGGTATGATCGGCTCAAAGCACGATTCGAACATGGAGCTTGTAGCGCAGGGCGTTGCAAACATCGCTTCGCCTTTGTTCGGCGGAATTCCGGCTACCGGCGCAATTGCGCGCACGGCGACAAACATCAAGAACGGCGGCCGCACGCCTGTTGCCGGAATAATCCATGCGCTGACGCTGCTGCTTATTCTGCTTTTTGCCGGAAAATACGCCGCATTTATTCCGATGGCGGCGCTTTCTGCCGTGCTTATCAACGTTGCATGGAACATGGCAGGTTTTCCGGCTATACGCGCGCTGCTCAAAGGCCAGAAATCTGACATCACAGTCTTTTTAGTCACATTCCTCATCACAGTTTTTGTAGACTTGACAGTGGCTATTGAAGTTGGCTTGGGCTTTGCGGCGTTCTTCTTCATCAAAAAGATGATAGACCTTTCAGAAGTGCAGAACCAGCGCGAAACTTTGACAGGCGGCATCAGAACAGACCAGCCGGCCGAGAATCTCGACATTCCAGACGGCTGCTTCGTCTATGAAATTGAAGGTCCGCTGTTTTTCGGCACTGTACGCAAATTCGAGCTTGCGACAGAGCGCGCACAGGCAAACTGCAAGGTGCTTATCTTGCGCATGAGAAACACAATCTATCTTGATGCCGGTGGCATTAAGGC
Source organism: uncultured Spirochaetaceae bacterium (assembly GCA_902797925.1). GTDB lineage: Bacteria > Spirochaetota > Spirochaetia > Treponematales > Treponemataceae > UBA1240. The sequence continues at coordinate 931 of CADBUT010000181.1, read as the reverse complement.
GCTTGAGCAGTGTATGGCTGCTTGCCGCCGCAAGAATATCACAATCGTTATCAGCGGCATTCACACACAGCCTTTTATGCTGCTTGAAAAGACCGGCATGGCTGAAAAGCTCGGTCACGAGAACATCTTTGACAACATTGCAGCCGCGCTCAACCGCGCCAGAGAGCTTGTAAAATAGCTTTAGAGCTGCTTTAAGAGCTGAATCATTTCGATGGCGGCAAGGGCACATTCGGTGCCTTTGTTGCCGGCTTTTGAGCCGGAACGCTCCACAGCCTGCTCGATGTTTTCAGTTGTCAAAACACCAAAAAGCACAGGCACACCGCTTTCAAGCGAAACCTGTGCAATTCCTTTAGAAACTTCATTGCAGACATAATCATAGTGCGAAGTTGCGCCCCGGATAACCGCGCCGAGACAGATTATCGCGTCAAATTTCTTGCTTTCTGCCATTTTCTTGGCGGCAACCGGAATTTCAAATGCACCGGGCACTTTTGCAAGCGTGATGTTCGAGTCTTTTACGTTGTGGCGCTTCAAGCCGTCAAGCGCACCGTCAACAAGCCGCCCAACCACAAAATCATTGAAGCGCGAAGCCACAATGCCAATCTTGAAATTTTCAGAAGCTACGATGTTTCCTTCTATTACGTTCATTTTATTCTCCTTTTAGCCCAATTACGTGTCATTGTCGGGCGTGACCCGACAATCTCTCATTCACAATCAGGCTTAATTTAAAAATTAGATTGCCGTGTCGAGCACGGCAATGACACTTGCAAACGATGTCATTCCAACTTGATGCGGAAATCTTGCAAACCCGAGATGCTGAGCTGAAAGCCGCCGAAGGCTACCAAGTTCAGCATGACAATTCTTTTCAGACCACAGTGAGCAGATGCCCCATTTTGAGCTTTTTGGTCTGCAAATAGCGGATATTCGACGGATT
>CADBUT010000180.1 GCA_902797925.1 uncultured Spirochaetaceae bacterium | reverse complement strand
TTTTGCCCATACGATTTATCTTACATGCTCAACGTAAAGTTTGTCTGCTTCTTCTTTTGCTTTTCTAAATGATTCAAGGCTTTTTGCAACATCAGCAAGCGGAACAGGCGCGACGAAATAGCCTGAACCGCCTCCGTTTTCTCTCAGCTCAAGAATGCCGCGCTTAATCTTAAAGCGCAAAATGCTCAACACGGCATCATCGATTCTCGCCTTAAACTGCGCGTCATCTTCAGCTTCTCTCTTTATCGCTTCGGCGGCCTTTGAAAAGCGCTTCTCTGAAATCATAAGAATATCGATTCCGGCTTTCAGGGCTTTTACGACGGCAACTTCCGGCGGATAACCGTTGCGGCTCAACGCGCCCATGTACAAATCGTCTGAAATTACAAGCCCCTCGTTCCAAAAGCTGTCTTTCAATTCTGCACCAACTATCTTGGCGGAAAAACAAGACGGCACGCCCTCATCAAGCGAATCTACTACAATATGAGAAATGAGCACGGCGTCTGCGCCGAGCGGCCCAAGTTTTTTGAACGGCGCAATGTACAAAGATTCGACTTCTTCTTTTGATGCGTCAAGATGCGGCAGCCCGATATGCGGGTCAACGTCTGTGTTGCCCGGAAAATGCTTCAAAGTTGTGCCGACGCCAGCTTTGTCAAAGCCTTTGATGCAGGCCGCGCCGTATTTTTCGACATTTTCAAGCGAACCGTAGGAACGCCGCCCAAGAAAAGCATCATTGCCTTCATTTTTGACTTCAACAAGCGGCGCAAGATTTAGATGAATGTTCATGGCCTTCATCTGGCAGCCAATCAGATAATAATATTGCTCCGCCTCTTCCGGCGAAAAACATGCGGTCATGCGCTCTGGTGAAAGCAGCTTTGAGCCGATGCCGCCAAAGCGGTAAACGCCGCCGCCTTCGTTGTCAATCATGAAAAACGGCGGCACAAGATTCTGTTCCACGAACCAGCTGAGCACAGAATTTGTAAAGCCCAAAGTTTGTTCCGCTGTTTCAGCGATATTCGCGTCAAAAAGCAGGAACGAGCCTGGCGCGCCGCCAGCAAATTCTTTCTTGGCATAAGAATGCAGTATGTCGTTGCCGTCTATACCGACAGCGAAAAGCTGCGCGATTTTTTCGTCTAAGGTGAGATTGTCTAAATATGATTGCAGCGCGCTCTCAATTTTAAGCTTTTCAAGGCGCGCCGCTTCTTCTTCAGCTGCGCGTGCGGCAGCTTCAAGCTCTGCCGCTGTTTCTTCAGCTTGCAGCTGGGCGTCTGTTTCAGTTTCAGATGATTTGCCGCACGAAACAAGCAACGCAAGAGAAAAAAAGATAAAACACAAAAGGAATTTTGAAGAACTATTCAAAATATTACACATATCAAAAGACTGGCTGCCATAAATTTGGCAACTCAACACCAACGCCATTTATATGTCATCCCGAACTTGTTTCGGGATCTTAACACCAAATCTAAGGCAGATGCCGAACTAAATTCGGCATGACACGCTTTTCAGGCAGCTTTGCACCATATTTGCACAAAACCGCCTTCCGCACGTTTAGTCGCCTAAAATATTGTTCATCGAATACATGCCCGGCTTGATTGAGCCGTCATCAACGCCGCCGCGGAGCCATTCCAAAGCGCGCACTGCGCCCATCGCAAGACCTTCACGGTTTCTTACAGTGTGCGTAAGTTCAATTGTGTCTGCACTTGAATCAAAGAACACCGTATGAGTGCCTGGAACGCTACCGAGGCGCGTGCTTGAAACGTGAAGCTCTTCTTTTTTCGGTCTGTCGTGAAAAGCTTCTGTTACGATTGTCTTTTTTGAAGGCATATTGTCAAGCACAAGCTGTGCAATTTCAAGCGCAGTGCCTGAAGGGCTGTCAAGCTTCTTTGTGTGGTGCGCTTCCCAAAGGGCGCAGTCGTATTCGTCATAATTTGAAACAAGCTTTGCGGCCTGTGCGACAATCTTATAAAAAAGATTTACGCCGATAGAATAGTTTGCCGCATGAAAAATGAACGAACCGTCTTTTACGGCAAGCTTCTCAACTTCTTCGCGCTTGTCATTCCAGCCGGTTGTGCCGACAACAAGCGGCAGCTTGAGCGGAAGCAAAGCTTCGATATTGCCCATTACTGAAGTCGGGTGCGAAAACTCGATTATGCCTTCTGCACCGGATTCTTTAATCTTTGCGGCAGTTTCAGCAGGAGAAGCCGGCTTAAAATCAGCGTCTTCTGCAAAAGTGTCTACTGTAAGCACAACTTTGTGCCCGCGCTTTTCAGCAACAGAACGGAGCATGTGCCCCATCTGGCCATAACCAACCAATGCAATTTTCATAATCAGTCTCCAAAATATACTTTGTGCAGGGCTTTGACCACGGTGTTCGCCTCGGCATCATCAACTATAAAGCTGATATTCACCTTAGAAGCACCCTGGCTTATCATCTGCACGTTGACTTTTTCTTCAGACAAAACTTTGAAAGCAGACTGAAGAATTTCAGAAGAGCGGGCGACATCGCAGATAATCGTAACGATAGATTTGCCGCGCTTTATATCGACAGAAGCGTA
>CADBUT010000179.1 GCA_902797925.1 uncultured Spirochaetaceae bacterium | reverse complement strand
TTTATCACAAACCCGAAAAACTCCATGCTATAATCTGAAAATAGGAGTTGTCTAGTATTGTCATTCCGAACTAGTTTCGGAATCTGCGTTTGCAAAGCTTTTTAGACATCTTATAAAGGAGTGATTATGAAATTACTGTTTGTAGAATGGGGGGGGGTAAAATATAATTCCTTCTCTGTTAAGAAATTACTGCTTTGCTTGATTTTGATTTGCTGCGCGGTTGCTGTTTTTGCACAGAGTGTGTACGAAGTTGACCTGAACAAGTTGCCTGATGTCAGTTATGACAAGGGTGTTACTTATGACAAGACTACAAAGACTTTAAGAATTAAAGAGAGAGATAAAGGTTTTGGCATTTGGACCGGCGACTTGAATATCAGCAATTACAATATTGTTCGTATAAAGTACAAAGTGCTTGGAAATTATGGATTCCAGGTTTATTTGAATTATGATGATGAAAAATTGGAATATTATGAAAAAGGTACATACTTCCCGACATATCTTAACGAGATGGTAATCCCCCTTTTAAGCAATCAGAAAAAGATAAACGATATTTTTATCAAAGGTACATGGGATGTCCCCTATGAACAATTAAATGAAAAAATTGTAATTGAATCCATTACTTTTGAAAAAGTGGCAAATCCTGTAAAGACAGACATTTATAGAAGCAATGAACCGCCTGTGATTGATGCAGCCAAAAGCACAAGTATAGATGAGAAACTTGACGCATGGGATTTTGTGAATGAACTTGGAGCTGGTGTAAACTGGCAGATTTTCCAAGATGGACCATCCCTCTGGGATTACGGGCTTGATCTTAAGGCGGACAATCTTTCAAAGCCAACGAAAGAACAAATTCATTTTATGAAAGCGAAAGGCTTTAATCTCATTCGCCTCCAGACAAATCCTGGTCTTGGAAGAATAATTGACAAAAACTACAAGCTTGCCCCTGGATACATAAGAAACATCAAACAGGTTGTTGACTGGTGTATTGAAGAAGGCATGTATGTAATTCTCTGCGGACCGTTTTCTGAATTCACACCTTTTGAAGAATACAAAAAAAGAATGGAAATGGGAGCAACAAATTATGCTGCCGATTATGTAAACAAAAATAATAAAAATGAATCCGAGAAATACATAAAGGCTGTCTGGGAGCAGTTTGCTCAAGCCTTTAATAACTCTTATGATGAGCATCTTATCTTTGAGACTTTAAACGAGCCTGCCGATATGCTTCATGAACATGGATGGTGGCCGGAAGATAACTGCGCCGAATGTAAAAAAGATTATGCTATCTTGAATGAGTATAATCAGCTTATAGTTGATACAATTCGGGCTACAGGCGGCAACAACGCAAACCGCTTTATCATGGTTGAGGGACTTGCCGGTAAATGGATGTATATCACAAGCAATCTTTTTAAAATGCCAAATGACAAGGCAAAAAACAAATTGATTCCGACATATCATCATTACCCGATGGGAGGAGGCAAAGATTCAGCCATTGGTTTATATACTGACGGCGTTAGGACTCAAATAAAGGAGTCTTTTAATGCTTTGGATACGAAATTCTTTTCAAAGCATATTCCGGTTTATGTCAGTGAAGTTAGCAATATTCGCTCTTCGCCAATTATGGAAAGAATAAACTGTATAAAAGATTTTATGGCTGAAGTTTCAAAACCCGAAAGATCATGTGCAGCATGCTTTTTTATTGATTCCGATATAACAGGTACTTCCAACTTTTTTGGTTATTATGACAGCTGGAAGCTAAAATGGTACGACCAAGAATATATTGATACATTTATTTACCGAGCACAAGGAAAAGATTATCCTTTAAGTGCGGACTTTGTTAAAAAGAATGAAGTCAAGAAAGAAAGCATCATCGGTAAAAATCTTTTGAAAGAGCCTATTGCAGGAACTGGGAACTGGTATGATAACTATAAAATTAGATCGGATACGTTCTATCGCTCAACTCCTGCAAAATACAAGATTGAGTTTAAGATAGAAAGAACTGGCTCAAATCCTTTATTACGGCTTGCATATGTTGATTTGAGAGGAAAGTTTCATAATACAAATACATTAAAGAATTTGAAAGTAAAGGGTGGACTTTTGGAATTTGATATTAAAGTTCAGTCAGATACTGTCATTCTTAGTATTGATGAGAAACTTGCCAAGGAATTTGTAGATGGAGAGGCTTTGTTCCTGAATGGTAATGACATCATCATCAAGTCAATGAAAGTTGTGGAATAAAATAACCAATATGCAGGGAGAAAACTCTCCCTGCATGCTTACAAGAACATCGCCATGTAATAAGCATTAATGAATATTCCTTTTAAAAATGACAAAAACTAACATAAATTACCTTTAAATTTTGACAAAAATGCGACCAATTATCCTTTGAAAAATGACAAAGCATGGTAACGGTTTTTAAACACTGCCTTTATATGCGCTTGGGTTTATGCAACAAAAGCCAAGCCCGAATATTGTAGAAATGGCGGATGTAAAAAATCTAAAAGCCCCAGAGTGAAATTTCGCCTCATTCTTCCTTCGATGTGGCTTTTGAAGAATCTGTCTTTATGCTATTATGAAATAGCAGATGAAAAATAGTACAACCAAAATGATATCTTTTATTTTCTCAATGATGCTTGTCTTTGTGGTCATTCTTGTGATCTTTTCGGCAAACATTTTGAACAAGCAGGAAAGCTATGTTGCTTTGCCGGCAGAGGGATATAAAAATCATATTCTGGTTGTCGGCACACATACAGATGCAGCTTTTCTGCAGGAAGTCTACGAGGGTGCTGCTTCTGTAGCAGATGATTATGACGCGGTTGTAGAGCTGCTCCTGCCAGATTCTCATGCGGATGATGTTTCAATTTCTTCCTGGCTTGAATATGCAGAATATATCGGGGCTTCTGGTGTTATTGCTTATATAGACGACGAAAAAGAAATTGTTAATTCCCCTGTAGACATTACTGGCAAGAAAATTCCATTGGTGACATTAGGAAACGACAATCCGAACTCAAGCCACATTTCATACATCGGTACTAGCAAATATGAACTTGGAAAGCAGCTGGCAAAGCTGGTTAATTCTATAAAGCCACAGAATGCACAATTGCTGGTTGTAGCAGATACAAATTACAACAGCGAAGCAACAAACATTATGGTAGCGGCTTTTTCAGAAAGCCTCGGGTCTTCATCAAATTTGAGCTGGCATTTGCTGAAAACCGGCAGAAACAAAAATGTAAGTTCTGATGAGATAATAAGACAGACATTTTTGAAAAGACCGGAAATAAATATGGTTATCTGTCTTTCGCTTGAAGATACTCTGCGTGTAACACAAAGCGTAATTGATTTGAATAAGACCGGAGACATAAAGATAATCGGTTTTCATGAAAGCGAAAAAACGCTGGAGTATCTAAGTAAGGGAATTTTATCTGCTATAATATCGTTCAATCCTGAAAAAATCGGGAAAACTGCAATGAAGGAAATCTTTGATTACAAGCAGAACGGCTATGCAAACGGATATATCGTAAGTGATATCAACATTATTACAAAACAGACACTGGCACGGCGGGAACATCTTAAATGAATCTGATACTTGCTGTAAGAAAATGGTTTTTGAACACAACAATACGCAAAAAACTCCTTTTATCGTTCATTGTTTCAAGTTCCATTATGTGTTTTGTTGTTATATACATAATTTTCATTTTCAGTTCAGTCGTAAATTCTGTGGCTATTGCATACAGAAGCAATGCAAAACTCGACGAGTATTCAATAAAGCTGTCTGAAATGGAAGCTTCGCTTGAGCAATATATAAAGCTCGGTTCGTTTGACAGCATTGACAGCTATTACCGCCTTAAAGGCAAGATTGAAGGTGAAACTGCATCTATCTTTGCAACAAAACTCCAGAAGAATGAAATAATTTTGCGTGAGTATTCACTTACAAAACTTGTTGAGTCTTTCATTTTTTATGCTGATGCAGCGGTGGCTGCGCGGCGGGCAAATAATATTGGTGTCTCTGACATGTGGTATACAAAAGCGGGCAGGGGCTACAAGCTGATTAACGCAAACATTCTTGAGTTGAGTAACCTCTATTTTCAGCGGAATATCCGTGAATATAAAAAAGCACTTGAAAATTTACGGAGTGTTTCGTTTTTCTGCATTTTGATTGTTATTCTGATGGCACTGCTCGACCTGCTCTTTGTATATATGCTCGTAAACAACATTACGCAGCCGCTGGAAAGAATCTCGAATGTGGCGAATAAACTTGCTGACCGGGAATTTGATATTCCATTATTGCAGTCAAACACAAATGATGAGGTGGGCAATATCTGCCGCGCCTTCAACGGCATGATAATCAGCATAAGGGAATACATCGACACAATTTGGGAGAAAGCCGAAAAAGAGAATGAGCTCCGCAAAAAAGAAATGGAGATGGCTTCGCTCTACAAAGACGCGCAGCTAAAGGCTTTGCAGTCTCAGATTAATCCGCATTTTTTGTTCAATACGCTGAACACGGGCGCGCAGCTTGCCATGCTTGAAGACGCGGATAAGACTTCGTACTTTATAACGCAGGTTGCAGACTTTTTCCGCCACAATATTCAGCAGAACAACATAGAAACCACACTTGAAAATGAGCTAAGCCTTATCGATAATTATGTTTATATTATGAAGATGCGCTTCGGTTCAAAGTTGTCTTTTGAAAAGACTATTGACTGCGCGTCACTTGACTGGTGCATACCGACAATGGTGCTGCAGCCTATAGTTGAAAACTGCATAAGGCATGGGCTTAAGAACATTGAAAAAGGTGGCATCGTCAAGCTTACCGTAACAGAAACTGAAAAAAGCATAGAGATTCGGGTGTCTGACAATGGTTCGGGTGTTCCGCCCGAAATAAGGGCGCAGCTTCTTGACGAAAATGCCGCGCCTCTTAGAAAAAAAGAAGAATCTGCGCCTTCAGAGCATGGCGTGGGCTTGTTCAATGTAATTTCGCGGCTCAGGCTGTTTTATTCAGATTCTTCGGTGTTTGATATTCTTCAGAATGAAGGCGGCGGCGCATGTTTTGTGCTGAGGCTGCCAAAAGTAAAATAGAATTTCATAAATTTGAAGGTGGGGGTAAAAATGAAGATTAAACTAGCTGCGTTATTTGTGAGCTGTCTGGTTTTATTTGCCGGATGCTCAAAAAAAGAAATAAACAAATCTGCTGAAAACCAGGACAAGAAAAATCTTACAATCGGCTTTTC
>CADBUT010000178.1 GCA_902797925.1 uncultured Spirochaetaceae bacterium | reverse complement strand
GCAGGGCAAAATTGCTCAAGGAATTGCAGAAAGAAGCCAAGAAAGCAGACGAAGTTCTGCTTGCAAGTGATAATGACCGCGAAGGAGAAGCAATCGCGTATCATTTGCGCGCCGCATTTGCAGATAAAGTAAAAGCACCGATTCACCGCATTGTCTTTAACGAGATTACACCGCAGGCAATTCTTGAAGCAGTAAAGAGCCCGTCTGATATTGATGAAGCAAAAGTGAACGCGCAGAAGGCGCGCCGCGTTTTAGACAGGCTTGTAGGCTACAATCTTTCTCCGCTCTTGTGGAAAAAAGTAAAGAACGGCCTTTCAGCCGGACGCGTTCAGTCTGTTGCACTTAAGCTCATCTGCGAGCGCGAAAAAGAAGTTGAGAATTTCATTCCTGAAGAATATTGGACTCTTGACGCAGATTTTATGAAAGGCAAGAGCAAATTTACAGCTCAGCTTGTTCAGTATGACGGCAAAAAACCTTCTCTTACAAACGAAAAATCTGTAAACGACATTATTGCTGAAATTAAGAACGCAAAGTGCGTTATCAGTGACATTAAAGATACGGATAAATCTGTAAAGCCTAAGCCGCCGTTCACAACTTCAAAGATGCAGCAGGCTGCGGCAAACCGTCTCGGCTTTACGTCAAAAAAGACTATGCAGGTTGCGCAGCAGCTTTACGAAGGCGTGAACATCGGCTCTAACCGCGTGGGCTTGATTACATATATGCGTACAGACTCAGTGCGCATTTCGCCTGTTGCAATTGAAGAAGTGCGCAAATTCATCAGCGAAAATTACCCGAAAGAACTTCCTCCGCAGCCGATTGAATATTCAGTTGGAAAAAAAGCGCAGGACGCGCATGAAGCGATCAGGCCGACTTATGTGACTTATACGCCTGACTATGTAAAGGAATTCTTGACGAGAGATCAGCTGCGCCTTTACACGATAATCTGGGAACGCTTTGTTTCAAGCCAGATGGCTAATGCAAAGAACCGTACGACAAGCGTTGATATTCAGGCCGGCAGCGCATTGTTCCGCCTTTCAGCTACAAAAGTTGTAGAGAAGGGCTTTTACCGCGCAATCAAGCTTCTTTCTACAAAAGAAGATAAGGGCGTTTCATTGCCGTCGCTTTCTGTTGGCGAAAACCTTGAGCCGCTCAAATTTTACCCTGAACAGCATTTTACGCAAGGTCCGGCGCGCTACACAGACGCTTCTATCGTCAAAATGCTTGAAGAAAAGGGCATAGGCCGCCCTTCAACTTATGCGCCGATTATTTCGGTTTTGCTTGACCGCTATTATGTAAACAGAAGCAACAAGCAGCTTGTACCGACTCCGCTTGGCAGAATGATTTGCGACATTCTTGTTGAATCTTTCCCCGAAGTGATAAACGAAAATTTCACGGCTGAAGTCGAAGACAATCTTGATAAAATTGAAGACGACAAGCTCGACTGGACAAAGATGATGGGCGACTTCTTCTTTGGCTTCAAAGACCGCGTTGATGAGCTTATGGGCTCACTTGAAAGCTATAAAGGCATGATGGACGAAAAGACCGACAAAGTCTGCGAGCTTTGCGGAAAACCGATGGTCAAAAAGCTCGGGCGCTTCGGCTTCTTCCTCGCTTGTTCGGGCTTCCCGGAGTGCAGAAACACGCGGTCGATTCCGCTTGCAAAATGTCCGCGCCCCGGCTGCAACGGCGAAATTGTCGCAAGAAAAACCAAGAGCCGCGGCAAAGAGTTTTACGGCTGCACAAATTACCCGGAATGTGACTTCATCAGTCACTTTAAGCCGATTAACGCAACCTGCCCAAAATGCGGCCAGTTCCTCGTTGAAAAGTATACGAAAAAGCATGGCACAATCAAATCGTGCATAAACCCTGAATGCGATTATCTGCATACTTCAGAAGACGACGGCGAAAATCTGGAAGGTTCAGACGAATAAACGTTAAGGCGGGCAGGGCTGAAAATGAGTTCAATGGCTTCAAAAATTGAAGAATTTTTGTCTTATATTTACGGCGTAAGAAACCTTTCCGGCAATACTTTCGAAGGCTACAAGCATGATCTTGACCTGATGGTCGAAATGATTGGTGCAGAAACTGAACTTGAGAACATTACGCTTGGTGATTTGCAGCTTTGCGTGGCGCAGCTCACCGAGAAGAAGTTTGC
>CADBUT010000177.1 GCA_902797925.1 uncultured Spirochaetaceae bacterium | reverse complement strand
CCCGGCCATACTACTTTCTTAAGTTCTGCAACACTTTCTTTAAAGAAATTTGTGACCTTTCCCATCACGAACCTCGTTTTTCGACTTTAGAATCTAAAAAAATGCTGCACTGAACAATTAAAGAACAGGGCAGCCACAAAATACAGGCCAGGCAAGACTCGAACTCGCAACACTCGGTTTTGGAGACCGACGCTCTACCATTGGAGCTACTGGCCTAAAAGTAAAACTAAAAAACCGCACGCAGTCTTTTAGTTTTACCGGCGAACCGAAGCTCGCCATTTAAAGCATTATTTTGCCTTTGTTTCCTTGTGCAATGTATGCTTGCGGTCAAAAGGGCAATACTTTTTCAATTCAAGCTTTCCCTGAATGTTTTTTCTGTTCTTATAAGTAGTATAGTTCTTTCTTTTGCATTCACTGCACTGCAATGCAATAATTTCAACAGCAGTCTTTTTTGAAGCCATTTTAATTCCCCTTACTATATAACAAGTAACTTCTGTTACTATTCTGTATACACAATTAAAGCAAAAGCCTTCAAGCGGAATCGGACCGCTGACCTCGTCCTTACCAAGGACGCGCTCTACCATCTGAGCTATAAAGGCATGCTCTCAACTTAGTGTTTATAAGCAGATTCAGTTTGTAGAGAATAACGATAAAAAGCCATTTTGTCAACAATAAAATGCAGTTTTTCTGAGTTTTTTTTCAATGATTTTGTAATACAGAAGAGCCGCGCGTCCGATAAAGCCGGACAAAACCTGACGAAACCGGCACGAATAATTTCCGCTGATTTTTTTTGTGCTTTTTTGGAAACTAGGTTTATAATTGCAGAGTAATTAAACCTTTTAAGAGGAGTTGTTTATGAAAACACTATACAAACGTACGGGGGGGGGTAAAGCGCATTTCTTCCTCTGCTAAGAGATTTTTAGTTAGTCTGATTTTGATTTGCTGTGCGTTCGCGGTTTTTGCGCAAAAAGATGTGCCGCACGTAAACAAGACGCTGCCGTTTCACAAGGGAATTAACCTTACCTGCTGGTTGGCGGGTGAGCAACCGGACTATGTGTCCACCTATGGAAAACAGGATTTTGAAGACATTAAAAGCCTGGGTGCGGACATCACGCGCGTTTATATAAGATTTGAAGAATTCAGCTCAGGCGAGCCTGACTTTATTATACCTGACTGGCTTTGGAAAAGAATTGACGACGCGGTCGCCTGGTGTACGGAACTCAAGCTCTACATAATTATTGATTTTCACAACAACTGCGATGGAGATTCAAAAACGCGTCCAGATGTTGAAAAGATGCTTGAAAAAATCTGGACGCAGATTGCCGGCCGCTACAAGGATTCTTCTGAATATGTTCTTTACGAAATAATGAACGAACCGCACATGAAAAGCGGTAATATTGCGGCAGACGTTTCAAAGTGGAACAAGATTCAGGGAAAAATCTTAAAACTTATAAGAACGATTGACACAAAGCATACTGTAATTGTCGGAGCGGAAGACTGGAATTCTGTTACACAGCTTTTAAAACTTCCTGACTACAAAGACGACAACATAATTCTTAACTTTCATGACTACTCTCCCGGGCTCTTTACACATCAAGGAGCAAGCTGGACAGATTTTAAGCGTATGAAAGGGGTTCCTTTTCCATATAACAAAAGCAAAATGCCGCCACTTCCTAAAAACGCTACTGATGCAGAAAAATGGGCGTGGGAGAATTATAAACAGCAATCAAGCGAAGCAACTCTTGTAAAGCAATTGGACGATGCAGTAAAATTTGCCAACAAGCGGGGCTTGCCTTTAATGTGCAACGAATATGGCGTTTCTATGGAATACGCCGACGAGGAGGAGCGCGTTAACTGGTACAGGTTAAAGGCAAAATGGATGGACGAGCGCAACATCATACGCCTGAGCCATGATTATAAAGAGCGCTTTGGAATTTTTAACACACCAAGCCATTTTGAAAATTTTCCGGAAGATGTTAATGTAGATTTGATAGAAGCGATGGGCTATAAAATGCCGTCTGACATAAAGCCACGTTCAAGAAACTGGCTTGAGACCTCTTATAACAACGGAGAGTATACTATATATAAAAACGGTCTTGCTAAAAATTTAATATGCAAGTCATGGTTTACTTACATACGAAAAAATGAGTTTACAACATTTGACAATCAGGCTGACGACAATGGCGGCTTGTACATCTCGGTTCCAAATACAGAGAAATATAACCCGTTATCATTTGAGTTCAACAAAGCCTATGATTTTACGCCTTTGGTTAACAAGGGGCTTTGTCTTGAATTTGAAGTTAAGACAAGCCAAAAAGATTTTGG